>JASHXX010000167.1 GCA_030043335.1 Xanthobacteraceae bacterium | reverse complement strand
GACGGCGTGCCGCAGTGCCTGCGCGGGGCTCTCACGGCATATGGGTTCCGCAAGGATTGTTATGCCCAAAATGTGTGCCCCGTGGCGTTGGTGACATGCTATTGCAAATCCGAGAGTAGTTCGCGTCGAAGCATTCCCGGTGAGTAAACCTGTTTTAAAAACGATACCGGAAACGCCGATTCATTCCTGGCCGATCCGGTTTCACGACCAGACACATCGCGAGAGACCCCATGTCGGCACAGATCGAGAAAATCGCGCTATTCATTGACGGCGCCAACCTTTACGCAACGGCAAAATCGCTCGGCTTCGATATCGACTATAAGCGACTGCTGCGCGAGTTTCAGAACCGCGGCTATCTGGTGCGGGCGTTCTACTACACCGCGGTGATCGAAGATCAGGAATACTCTTCGATCCGGCCGTTGATCGATTGGCTCGACTACAATGGCTACACCGTGGTCACCAAGGCGACCAAGGAATTCGTCGATCAGACCGGCCGGCGCAAGGTCAAGGGCAATATGGACATCGAGCTCGCGGTCGACGCCATGGAGATCGCGCCGCATATCGACCAGATGGTGCTGTTCTCGGGTGACGGTGATTTCCGCTCGCTGGTCGAGGCGGTGCAGCGCCGCGGCGTGCGCGTCATCGTGGTGTCGACGATCTCCACCCAGCCGCCGATGGTGGCGGACGAGCTGCGCCGCCAGGCCGACCAGTTCATCGACATCATCGAGTTGCAAGGCAAGATCGGCCGCGATCCGGCCGAGCGCCCGACGCGCGAGCCGCGGGAAATGCGGGAGCCAAGAGAGCCGCGGGAACAACGCCACACCCCGCAATTCCTCCAGCGCAGCCCCTCGCCGCGCGTCGAAGTCGAGGTCGAGGACGAGTTCGACGAAGACTAGATGGCGGCAATGGCCGCGGCCGCGCGCGAGTCCGGCAAGCCGGGCCGCAATTGTCCGCTCTGTCCGCGCCTCGTCGCCTTTCGCGATGACTGGCGCAAGCGCCAGCCGGACTGGTTCAACGCTCCGGTTCCCTCGTTCGGGCCGATTGAGGCGCGGCTCCTGGTCGTCGGTCTCGCACCGGGCCTGCGCGGCGCCAACCGCACCGGACGGCCCTTTACCGGCGACTATGCCGGCGATCTGCTCTACGCCACGCTCAAGGAATTCGGATTTGCCGAAGGTAACTATGCGGCGCAGCCTGATGACGGCCTCACCCTTCTCGATTGCCGCATCACCAACGCCGTGCGCTGCGTGCCGCCGGAGAACAAGCCGACGCCGCAGGAAATTGCGACCTGCCGCGGGTTTCTCACCGCGACCATCGGCGAAATGACGAGGCTGCGCGCCGCGGTCGCGCTAGGGCGCGTGGCGCACGACACCTTCGTCGCTGCGCTCGCCGCCAAGGGGAGCGACTACGCCTTTGCCCATGGCGGCGAACACATGATCGGTGCGGTCGCGCTGTTCGACAGCTATCATTGCTCCCGGCTCAACACCTCAACCGGCGTGCTCACGCCGAAAATGTTCCGCCAGGTTTTTGCCCGGGTGCGCAGCCACCTCGATTAAGAAACCGTGATGGGTCACGCGGCGCCCCGGGCGGCAGATGCCTTTCGTGACAAATCAAGAACCCACCCTGATATCGCCTCCGGTTGCGACACCACGGAAGTGCCACGTGCCGGATGCACGGAAGCTGCCGGCGGTACCAAACGTATCCTCCAAGAACTGGACGTAGCTGATCTTGCCGGATGTCACCCTGGCGAGCAGCGCGAAGGGAGAAGTAATCTCCTTGCCAAGCGTGCGCGTTTTGTAGGTAAAGCTTCCGAACATCGCGACGCTCTGTTCATTGGCGATTACGTCTCTCACCTCAAACGCCTTCGTCTCCCAAACCCGGCCGATGCCCTTGAACGTGTCGACGATACTCTGCGGGCCGCGATTTGTGCCCGCCCAGGGAAGCACCTCGTGCAGTTCGGGATTGTCGAAGTTCAACGATACATAGGTGACGTCCGCGGTGGTCAGGCTGCGCACGTGTTCGAGGTTGATCGGATTGGAAATGAGCGATTGCACCAATTCAACCGGCGTCGTCATCTGAGCCTCTCCTGTGCTTGCGTGGTAGCGGTCACGGGGTTGATGTGCTTGAACGCCCTTCTAATCGCCGCCGATTTCCTTCTTCAGAACATTCCATTTGGGTTGGCGCGGGGCACATTCGGTGCGACCCAAGGGGCGGAGTTTTTTGGGTCGCCGACCAACTGCAGCACGTCCCAGTGCTCGATCGCCTTGCCGTCGCCATCCATTCTGTAGATGTCGACCCCGGCGACTCCCGTATCGTCCGGATCGTCGTTTAACAAATTCAGAAAATTAACGTGGGCCCAGACATAGTCACCGACGGCGATGATGCGGTGGACGACGACGCGGGCCTTGGCACGCTGGCGTGTAACCTCGCCGAAGTATTTGCCCAGCGCGACTGAACCGTCTGCGATCAGAGGATTGTGCTGAACATAGGCGGGACTGACAAACTTGGCCGTGCCTTCCTCCGACTTCTTGCGATTTATCACCAAATCATAGAGGGCGAGGACGTTGTCCTTGTTGCGCATAGCGCGCCTATCGTTTGGATCGACGAGTGTGATCATGGTGAAGCTCCCTGTTGTCATATTTGGAAATGTCGGGCGGCTTTAGCTCAGGCCAACGAGCTGGAGACGGAGCGCATCTTGTTCGTCCTCCGATTGCTCGCGCACAACGCCAAGAATTTCTTCGGTATCCTGGCCAACCGCGGCAAAGCGCGGGGCGGGGTTCTGCTCTGCCAGCTCGATCACACGCGCCGCGGCATCGACTGAGGCGAGCCCATCGCCCTGCATGCTGTTGAGCTTCGCAGCGAACGTGTCGAACGCTTGTCCGTAGAGTTCGCGCTCTTGCGCCGTCATTCGCTCGGCCGTGCGCGCGAGTGCCGCGGCCGTTTTCGCCGGACCGCCGGTTCTCATATTGCCAGCCGCCGCCACCACGACATCGATTCCAAAGGGCTTCAATTCGGCCCGATAGACGGTCGCGAGAACCTCCATCGCCGCCTTCGACGCGCCCGATGGCCCGTTGAAGGGAAGCGGAAGGCTGGCGGTCCAGGTGCTGATCTGCACGATGCGCCCGCGCGCTTCCCGAAGCGCCGGGAGGAATGCGTTCACGACCGAGAAGGCACCGAAAACGTTGACCTCAAACTCATGTCGGATGGCATCGAGCGGCAAAACTTCCAACGGCCCAGGAGTGAGAATGCCGGCATTGCTGATCAGAAGATCAAGGCCGCCACCGCCCAGCGCGTCGGATACGCCGGCGGCCCAGGCTCTCACAGCCTGTTCCTTGGTGATGTCGCAGACCGTCAGGCTGACGCGCCCGCCGGAGGCCTCCTTCAGATCCTGGACCTCTGCGGCGGAGAGCGCCGTGCCGAAAACGATGTAGCCCTTGGCGGCGAGCCCAAGGGCGATGTCGCGGCCGAGACCGCCGCCGGCACCGGTGACCGCGGCGGATTTGCCCGAATTCTTCGATGATAATGACATTGGAGCTTCCCCAATGAGGACCGAGCGATTTGTCGCTCGCCAATTCTGGTATCGTTCCACTTTACGATGTACTAGCTTCGACATAAGGGTATCCGTGTCGCGGTAAGTGGAACGACATGCTGGACTTGGACGATCTGGCGACATTCGTTGAAGTGGCCGATGCCGGCGGCGTATCAGCAGCCGCGCGCCGGCTCGGCGTCTCAAAATCCATCGTCAGCCGCCGGTTGGTCCGGCTTGAATCAGAGCTTGGTGTCCAGCTTCTGGCGCGGACGACCCGCGGAGCTGCGCTCACCGAAGCCGGCGCGACATTCCGAGACCATGCCGCGCGGGTCTGCGCAGAAATCGATCTGGCGCGAGAAACGATCCTGCCGGCAGGCGATCTTCGCGGCAGATTGCGAATCGCGGCCCCGCTATCCTTCGGTCCCACGCATCTGGCACCGGTGCTTGCGCAACTCGCGCGGCGACATCCGCGCCTTCATGTTCACACGAGCTACAGCGACCGGTTCGTCGACATCGTCGGCGAAGGTTTTGACTGCGCAATTCGCGTGGGGCACCTCAGCGACTCGAACCTGATCGCACGGCGGATCGGGCCTATCCACGGCAAGCTCGTCGCCAGCCCCGAATACGTCGGGGAGCATGGGGCTCCCGAAACGCCCGACCAACTGTTGACGCATGAATGTCTCGTGCAAGGCACAGAGACCTGGCACTTCATTGATGGAGACAGGACGATCCCCGTGCACCCGCACGGTCGATTCAAAGCCGACAACGGGATGGCTCTTGCGGCGGCAGCCGTCGCCGGGCTCGGCATCGCCGCGCTGCCGGATTTTTTGACCGAGAAAGAGCTCGCATCTGGCGCCCTGGTAGCACTGATGAATAACTATCCGCTCACCGAAATCGGGATCTTTATTGTCCGACCACCGGGGCACCACCCGGCGCGAAAGGTCCGAGTGCTTGCGGAATTGCTGATTGAGCACTTTGGGTAATTTGGTCGAGCCGGGCCGCGTATGAGACGAGCCTACGTTTCGGCCCCGAGCGGAATTCGAGATCTCGAAGCAGACATGGTCAACGACTTCGATTTACGGGTACACGCCCCGGTTACGTGAAAATCGCGCTTTCGTAGCGGCCGCCGCCCATTTCGCTGCGCGGGAAGATGCCGTGCCGCTCGATCCACTCGAACGATTCCTCGAAAGCTTGCTTCGAGTACGGCTCGAACACCAGCCGCTCGCCCGGCCCCCATCGCCGCGTGTCCATCTCGCCGTGGAAGCGCACCGGGAATTCCTTCTTGTAGTAGTGGGTGTAGAGTTCAGGCCGCAGATCGATGTCGCGCTGGGCGCGGCGCAACGCCGCGAAATATTTGCGCACGTCGTGCGGATCCGGCGTGCCGGTAATCATCGACGCGATCATGAAGGTGGTGTCGATCACCTTGCGAAAGCCGAGCTGCTCGGCGAAATAATACGGCCCGCTGAACAATGACGCCGCCGGCACCCTGCCGTCGATCAACAGCTCCATGCGGCTGAACAGCATGCCGTCGTTGAACGAAAGCTTGATCGCATCGAGCTCAAGGTACTGCTCGAGCCCCTGGATGGTCGCATAATGGCTGCCGGACTGGTAGCCGACCGAGATCGGCACGCCGGCAAGATCGGCCGGCGTCTTCACCACGGAATCGGCCGGCACGAATACGCCGCAGGACGTAACCGAATAGCAATCGGCGTAAAGCTTGCCGTGGCCGTTCGAGGCGGCGACGTTCATGGTCCAGTGGCAGGCGCCGCTGACATTGCAGCTGCGCCCGGCTTCGAGCGTCTGATAGGCGCCGACCTTGCTGCCGAGCTGGTGGCCGCTGCCGGTCGTCGAATCCATGGTCTCGCGGAATTCGTAGTCGAGACCCTCGGCGGTGAAGTAGCCCTTCTCCTCGGCGACCCATTCCTGCAGCCGGAAATGCGGGGCGACGACGAATTTCGGCATGGCGATTCCTCCTGGCGTTCGCGCCGGTCTGCTTTCACGCTACCCGGCCGCCGCGCAGCCACGCAATCACTTCCGCGGCATTCTTGTCCGGCGGAAACACCGGATAGAACACCTTGGCGATGACGCCGTCGTCGATGACGAGCGCCATGCGCTTGAGAAGCGTCATGCCGGAGGTGGTGAAGGTCGGCAGCCGCAGCGCCCGGGTGAAGGCGAGTTTCTCGTCGGAGAGGATGGCAAACGGCAGGTGCAGCCGCTCAGCGGCTTCGCGCTGGTAAGCGGTGTCCTGCGTCGACAGGCCGAACAGATGGGCGACGCCGGCCGCCTTTAGCTCGGCAAAATGGTCGCGAAAGCCGCAGGATTGCGGCGTGCAGCCGCGCGCGCCGGGAATGTCATCCCATCCGGGCGGCGCATCGACGCCCGGCACGCCGGTGCGCGGATAGATGTAAAGGACGGTGCGGCCGGCAAGCCGCGCCAGATCGACCGCGCCGCCGCTCGTCGCCGGCAACGCGAGAACGGGCAATTTCATGCCGGCAAGATGCCGGGCGGCGCCATCGTCCTGCGGCGCCGGGATGTCGGGCGGCAGATAGGTCGGGTCGTGCGCGCCGGGTGCTTCTCTCATTTTGGCTCTCCTGCATAGGAAATGAACTCCAACAACGAGCCATCGGGATCGCGGAAGTAGACGCTCGTCCCCTGCCCTTTGGCGCCGAAGCGCTGCATCGGGCCGGCTTCGACGGCAACGCTGCAGCGTTGCAGGTGGCCGATGGCGTCGGCGATCGGCCCGCTCCACTCGAAGCACAAATCGCTGTTGCCGGGTGCGACCGGAATCAGCGCCACCTCGGCCGGCTTCACGCCCGGCCCGTGCACGTTGAGCTGGCGATCGCCAAACCGGTACGCATAACCGACCGGTCGCCGGATCAGTTCCGCGCCCATGACCGTCGTGTAGAACGCATTCGAGCGTTCCCATTCGGTGACGTGAATGACACAATGGTCGAGCGTTATCGGAAGCATCATTCAGCCCTTCTGCCGCATCAGCCGGCCGCGTTCGCGCTCCCAGGACCGCTTCTTCTCGGTCTCGCGCTTGTCGTAGAGCTTCTTGCCGCGCGCCAAGGCGAGTTCGATCTTGGCACGGCCCTTCTCGTTGAAATAGAGCTTGAGCGGGACGAGCGTCATGCCTTCGCGCTCGACCGCGCCGATGAGCTTGTTGATCTGACGCCGGTGCAGCAGCAATTTTCGCGGCCGCTTTGGCGCGTGATTGAAGCGGTTGGCGTGCAGATATTCCGGTATGTTCGAATTGATGAGCCAGATCTCGCCGCCGCGCGGATCGGCATAGGATTCGCCGATCGTCGCCTTGCCCTGCCGCAGCGACTTGACCTCGGTGCCGGTGAGCGCGAGCCCGGCCTCGAGCGTTTCGTCGATGAAATAATTGAAGCGCGCCTTGCGGTTGTCGGCGATGACGCGGAGTTTCCGTTCAGCCTTCGCCGCCATGCTGCCGACTCAGCCCTCAGCGCGCGTTGAGCGCGTCGCGGATCTCGGTCAGCAACTGCACTTCCTTCGACGGCGCCGCCGGCGTCGGCGCGGCCGGCGGCGGCGCCTTCAGCCGATTGATACCCTTGATGCACAAAAACAGCACCCAGGCGATGATCAGAAAATTGATGACGATGGTGAGAAAGTTGCCCCAGGCAAAGACCGCGCCCTGCTTTCTCGCCTCCGCCAGCGAGGTCGCCGTGACTTTCGACGACAGCGGTATAAAATAGTTGGAGAAATCGAGGCCGCCAGTGACCGCCCCGATGATCGGCATGATGATGTCGCCAACGAGCGAGTTGACGATCGCGCCGAACGCCGCGCCGATGATCACGCCGATCGCGAGATCGACCACGTTGCCGCGCATCGCGAATTTTTGGAATTCCTCGAGCATCGGGTTTTCCTCCGTGCCTGTTATCCTTCCCCGCGCAAGCCGAGAAGGGGGAACCCCCCGAAGGGCGTGGGAGGCGCGTCGGTCGCGAGGCGAACCTGCGTCGCACGCCCTCCGCCATGCTTCGCATGGTCCCCCTCCCCGCTTCGTTGCAGTTCGCGGGGAGGATTAGAACATCAATT
>JASHXX010000166.1 GCA_030043335.1 Xanthobacteraceae bacterium | reverse complement strand
GGCTTCAGCGACGCGACCGAAATCTTCATCTTCATCTCCGGCTACACCGGCGCCTTCGTCTACGGCCGGACCATGCGGGAGCGCGGCTTCGTGCTTTCCAGCGCCCGTATCCTGCGGCGCGCCTGGCAGATCTACGTCGCGCACATCTTTCTGTTTACGATCTTCATGGCCGAGATCGCTTACGTCGCGGCGACCTTCGACAATCCGCTTTACGCCGAGGAAATGAAGATTCTCGATTTCCTCAAGCAACCGGACATCACCATCCTTCAAGCGCTGCTGCTGAAATTCAAGCCGGTGAACATGGACGTGTTGCCGCTCTACATCGTGCTGCTGCTGCTGTTCCCGCCGACGCTCTATCTGCTGCTGCTGCGGCCGAACCTGGCGCTGGCCGGCTCGGCTCTGCTCTATGCGCTGGTCTGGAAGCTCGATTTCAACCTGCCCGCCTATCCGAACGGCGTCTGGTTCTTCAATCCGTTTGCCTGGCAGTTGTTGTTCGTGTTCGGCGCCTGGTGCGCGCTCGGCGGCGCGCAGCGGCTTGGCGAGGTGCTGCGCTCGCGCATCGTGCTTGCGGTCGCCATCGCTTATTTGATCTTCGCCTTCGCCGTCACGCTGACTTGGCATTTCGAATCGCTCGAGCGCTTCGTGCCGACTTGGCTGGCGGACTGGATGTATCCGATCGACAAGACCAATCTCGACGTGCTGCGCTTCGCCCATTTTCTCGCGCTCGCGGCGGTCGCGATCTACTTCGTGCCGAGCCACTGGCCGGGGCTGAAATCCCCGATCCTGCAGCCGGCGATCAGCTGCGGCCAGCATTCGCTCGAAATCTTTTGTCTCGGCGTGTTTCTCGCCTTTGCCGGACAATTCGTCATTGCGGAATCGTCGGGCGGCCCGCTGTTGCAGGCGGCGATCAGCCTGTTAGGCATCCTGATCATGATTGCGACAGCAAAGCTGATCTCGTGGTACAAGGCGATAGAAGGACGGGGAGCGCCGGCGCGCGTTAAACCCCGTGATGCCGACCTCGCGGGAGGCGAGGCATGACTTTGACTTTCCCCCTGCTGATGGCGATTGTTCTGATAAACGGCGCCGAGGCTGCCGAGCCGACGCCGGCGGCGCGGGATTGCGACGTTCCGGAATCGCTCATTGCCAGCGAAATCGATCTCACCCGCGTCACAAGCGAGATCAAGGACCGCCACCGTTTGGATATCAGCGTGGTCGGCTCCGGCTCCTCGGCGCTGACCGGGCCCGACGGCCCACGCTTCGCCTATCCGGCGCGACTCGAAGCGGTCCTGCGCGACCGACTGCCGGGAAATGAAATCAAGGTTACCGCGCATGTCCAGCTGCGGCAGACCACCGCGGAAATGGCCGCCGGAATGCAGGAGACGCTGGCGCAAGATAAGCCCGCATTGGTGATCTGGCAGGCCGGCACGGTCGATGCGCTACGCGGCATCGAGCCGGAGGAATTTCGCAACAGCCTGGAAACTGGAATCGACGCCATCGCGGCCGCCGACGCCGATGTCATCGTGATGAACATGCAATATAGCCCGCGCACCGAATCCATGCTCGGCGTCGAGGCCTATGCCGACGTCATGCACTGGGTGGCCCAGCAACGCGGCATCGAGCTGTTCGATCGGCTGGCGATCATGCGTTCCTGGACCGATTCGGGGACGTTCGACCTCTATGCGGCGACCAAGGATTATGCTATGGCGCGCCGTGTTCATGAATGCATTGGCCGGGCCCTGGCGACGCAGATCATCAACGCCGCTCATCTCGATGCCGGGAATATGCAGACAACGCGTTGATGCGACCAATCCATAAATCGGTGCTCAGGGATGTCGCTTGCGCGGCCGCGGCCGCCTTTGCGTCCGCCATGTTTGCTCCCGCGCACGCGCAGGTGCCGGTCGCGCAGGTCTTGGGGTCGGCACCGGCTGCCTCCGTCACCGCGCCGCAACAAAGCTCGCCGCCCGCCTGCAGCGCGCCCGCCGACGTCGCGCGCCTCAACTACCCGCTGCGGCACACCGCGCGGCGCCTGGCGAGCGAGGAACCGCTTACCATCGTCGCCGTCGGTTCGTCCTCAACGGCCGGGGCCGGCGCAAGCTCGCCGGCGGCGACTTATCCGAGCCGGCTGGCGGTCGAATTGAGGCAGCGGCTCCCGACTCCGGACATCACCGTGCTCAACCGCGGCGTCAACGGTGACGATACCGAGGACATGCTGGCGCGGTTTGCCGCCGATGTCATCGCCGCGCACCCCGATCTCGTGCTCTGGCAGGTCGGCACCAACTCGGTGCTGCGCGATCATCCGCTCAAGCCGCACTCGGTGCTGCTGCATGAGGGCATCGAAGGGCTCAAGGCCGCGGGCGCCGACGTGGTGATCATCGACATGCAGTTTGCGCCACGGGTGATCGCCAAGCCGGAGACCCCGGGCATGGAGGATCAGATTGCGCTCGCTGCGAAGGAGGAAAGCGTCGATCTGTTCAGGCGCTTCGAGCTGATGCGCAACTGGCACGACGTCCAGCACATTCCGTTCGAAGCTTTCGTCTCGCCCGACGAACTGCACATGAACGATTGGAGCTATGCCTGCGTAGCCAAGCTCCTCGCCGCCGCCATCACCGAGGCGGCGACGCGGCCGACCGCATCGGCCGCGGTCCCGGCCTTGCGCTGAGGCATTTGCGGCTACACCGCTTCCAGCGCTGCGAGCGCGTCCTCGACGATATCGTCGGGATGCTCGAGCCCCACCGACACGCGCACTAGGCCGTCGCTGATGCCGAGCTCGGCGCGCTGCGCCGGGGTGAGCCGCTGGTGTGTCGTCGTCGCCGGATGCGTGATGAGACTTTTGGCGTCGCCGAGATTGTTGCTGATGCGGATGAGCTTGAGCGCATCCTGGAAGCGGAACGCAGCCTTCTTGCCGCCGTGGATGTCGAAGGCGACGAGCGTCGAGCCGCCGCGCATCTGCTTCTGCGCCACTTTGGCTTGCGGATGGTCGGGCCGGCCCGGATAAATCAACCGCGCAATTTTGGAATGCTCGGCGAGCGCCACCGCCAGCGTCGCGGCGCTGTCGGTTTGCCGGCGCACGCGCACCGGCAGCGTTTCCAGTCCCTTGAGCAGCACCCAGGCGTTGAACGGCGACAGCGACGGGCCGGTCTGGCGCAACAGCACGTGCACATGCTTGTCGATGAACTCCCGCGAAGCCAGGATGATGCCGCCGAGACAGCGGCCTTGACCGTCGATGTGCTTGGTCGCCGAATAGACCACGCAGTCGGCGCCGAGCGCGAGCGGGCTCTGGTAGAGCGGCGTGGCGAAGACATTGTCGACGACAAGCGTGGCGCCGGCTTCATGGGCGATCTGCGCGACCGCGGCGATATCGATTACCTCGAGCGTCGGATTGGTCGGTGTTTCCAGGAAGAACGTCTTGGTGTTCGGCCGCACCGCCGCGCGCCATTGATCGAGATCGACGCCATCGACCAGCGTCGAGGGCACGCCATAGCGCGGCAGATAGTCTTCGACGATGTAGCGACAGGAGCCAAACAGCGCCTTTGACGCGACTACGTGATCGCCGGCCTTGAGCTGCCCGACCAGCGCAAGCGTCACCGCCGCCATCCCGGTCGCCGTCGCGCGCGCCGCTTCCGCGCCCTCGAACGCCGTCATGCGCTCCTCGAACATGGCCACGGTCGGATTGGCGAAGCGTGAATATTGGAAGCCCGGTTCCTCGTTCTTGAAGCGCCGCTCGGCTTGCGCGGAATTGTCGTAGACGTAGCCTTGGGTCAGAAACAGCGATTCGGAGGTTTCGCCGAATTGCGAGCGCAACGTGCCGGAATGGACCAGACGAGTCTCGGGGCGGTAGCAGCGAGGTGCAGACGCGGACATGTGGCCCTCCCGGCCAGACAAAACAAAACC
>JASHXX010000165.1 GCA_030043335.1 Xanthobacteraceae bacterium | reverse complement strand
TATTGCCGACCACAAATTGGCCTGCACTTCGAGCGCATGAGACGCGGATTAGGGCCGCAATCAATGCACTGCGTCCAGGAGATACCGTAGAACTCAAAATCTAAACGGGGCGCGGGCGGTTCACGCGCTCAGTTTCTGCATCAAGGCGTCGGAAACCTCGAAATTGGCATAGACGTTCTGGACATCGTCCTGCTCGTTCAAGCTCTCAATTAACTTCAACAGTTTTTCGCCCTGCTCGTCGTCGAGCGCCACGGTGTTCTGCGGCCGCCAGACCAGCGACGCCTTGCGCGGCTCGCCGAACTTGCCTTCGAGCGCCTTGGCGACCGAGCCGAACCGGTCCGGCGCGGCATAGACCTCATGGCCGTTGTCGCCGGAGATCACGTCGTCGGCGCCGGCTTCGAGCGCGGCTTCGAACATCGCGTCGGCGCTCGCCGCCTTGGCATCATATTCGATGACGCCGACATGATCGAACATGAACGAGACCGCGCCGGTCTCGGCGAGGCTGCCGCCGCTCTTGACGAAGGTCGCGCGCACCTCGCCGGCGGCGCGGTTGCGGTTGTCGGTCAACACCTCGACGATCACGGCGACCCCGCCCGGCCCGTAGCCTTCGTAGCGGATCTCCTCATAGCTCTCGCTGTCGCCGCCGGCGGCCTTCTTGATCGCGCGCTCGATATTGTCCTTCGGCATGTTTTCGGCGCGCGCAGCAAGGATCGCGGCGCGCAGGCGCGGATTCATCGCCGGGTCGGGGATGCCGAGCTTGGCCGAAACAGTGATCTCGCGCGCGAGCTTACCGAACAGCTTGGACTTTACCGCGTCCTGCCGCCCCTTGCGGTACATGATGTTCTTGTATTGCGAATGTCCGGCCATAACCGCCTTCCGTCCTTAGGCTAACGCTCTCGTCGGCGAGCTTGCTGGTTTGAATCATCACGACGAGCAAAGCCATGCAATCCGCTCTCGGAGTTCACTATTCCGGGCTTCGCTCCGACGCCGTCATAATGTGGGGAGGTCTGGAAATAAAGACGAGGGAGCGGAACCTCAGGCCCAGAACCCCGGCACCGCCTGCTCGAGCGCACCGCCGAGGCGCACGGCGCCGACGCGCACGGCAAGGCCGGTTGCGGGGTCGGTCTCGACCGCGACGGCGCACAGCGTCGCCGGGCCGGTGGCCGCCTCGAAGCGGGCCGCCGGGATCTTGCGCAGGAAGCGCTGCATCGGCTCCTCCTTGCTCATGCCGATCACCGACTCATAGTCGCCGGTCATGCCGACATCGCTGAGGAAGGCGGTGCCGCCGGGAAGGACGCGCAGATCCGCGGTCGGCACGTGGGTGTGGGTGCCGACGACGAGGCTCGCCCGGCCGTCGCAATAATGGCCGACCGCCTGCTTCTCGCTCGTCGCCTCGCCGTGGATGTCGACGATGATGGCGTCGGCGCCCGCATGCAGCCGGCAGGCGGAGAGCTCGCGCTCGAGCGCGACGAACGGATCGTCGAGCGCATCCATGAAGATGCGGCCCATGGCGTTGACCACGAGCACGCGGCCGCCGGTCTTGGCCTCGATCAGCGCGGCGCCGGGGCCGGGCGTGCCGGCGGGATAGTTGATCGGCCGAATGAGGCGCGGCACCCGCTCGATGAAGACGAGCGCCTCCTTCTGGTCCCAGGCATGATTGCCGAGCGTGACCGCGTCGGCGCCGGCTTCGATCAGCTCGCGGTAGATCGCCTCGGTGATGCCGAAGCCGCCGGCCGAGTTCTCGCCATTGACCGCGACGAAATCGAGCTTCCAGTCGCGGACGAGGCCGGGCAGGCGCTCAGTGACGATGGTTCGTCCGCTGCGGCCGACGACGTCGCCGACGAAGAGAATGCGCATGCTCAACCGCCCCGCAGATCGATGACCTCGCGCTCGGTTAGCACGAGATCGAGCCTCGAGTCGCGGGGCGTCGCCGGCACGACGGCAACCTCCTGGATGGCGAAAGCGAGCCCGACCGCGGCGATGGGCTTGCGCGCGCGCAACTGCGCGACGGTGAGGTCATAGTAGCCGGCGCCATAACCGATGCGATGGCCGGCGCGATCGAAGGCAAGGAGCGGCACCAGCAGGATGTCGGGCTCGACTTCCGCCGCGTCGGGCCTCGGCTCGCGGATGCCCCACTGGCCGCGCTCGAGCGGCGCGCCGAATTGCCACGCCCGCATCATCAGCGCGCGGCCGCGTCCGGCGATCGCCGGCAGCGCGAGGCGCGCCCCCTGCCCGGCAAGCTGCTTCATCAGCGGCAGCGGATTGATCTCGCTCGTGAGCGGCATGAAGCCGGAAACGACGACGCCGGGCGCAATCGCCAGCGGAAACGGCCGCGCGGCAATCGCCTCCGCCGCCCTTTGCCGGACTTCCGGCAGCATCGCGTCGCGGCCGGCCATCGCCTGGCGGCGGAGCTGCGCTTTCTGATCAGAAGCAGAGTTCATTCCGTCATCCTGAGGCGGCCGCGAAGCGGCCCTCGAAGGATGAATCGGCCGAGGTGCGGCCAAAACTGGTCTTACCCGATTTCGAATTTAAGTACCAAGTGGGCAACAGCCGACTTGGCCGCCGTCGCCGGTCGCCGAAGAAGCTGAAGAATGAGTGCGGAGCCGCGCCGGCCGTCGGAGCGTCGATCCCGGGTTCCCTACGAAAGTAGGTGGGCGCCATATGTCCGAGCCCACGAGCCCGGTCAGGGACAGCTCCCTTCAGGATCGATAAGGCCCCGGGGATATGTCTCCTAACGCACCGCGCAGCATCCGCCGGCGCAATGTAATGCGGCGCGACCGTTTGCGCCACGTCGATGAAGCCGGCGGGTTCGCGCCGCACGCCCGTACCGCTGTCGATTTACTCGGAGGCCGACGACTGAACGGTCCAGCTCGTGCCGACATTGCCGAGAGTAGCTGTCGAGGCGACGCTCGTGCCGTTCATGAACCAGATGCCGACGTTGCCGCTGTTGTCGGTCCAAAAAATATCCGACATGCCGCTGCCGTTGTAATCGCCGGTTT
>JASHXX010000164.1 GCA_030043335.1 Xanthobacteraceae bacterium | reverse complement strand
CGAAGATCTGCGTGCCGACGATCACGATATTGGTCTGCATGCTGCCGGTCTGGCCGATCCAGACCAGCCCGGCGAGCCAGGCGAGCGCGGCGACCAGCACATGCTCGAGCACGGTGAGCGGCCGCAGCGCGATGCCGGAGAGCCGCGCCGCCTCGGGATTGTCGCCCTGCGCGTAGATGAAGCGGCCGATCGAGGTCCGCGACAGGAAGGCGTGCATCACCAGCGCCGCCGCGGCGAAGACGAAGATCGGCATCGGGATGCCGAACACCGTCCCATGCCCGGCGAACAGCAGCCCGGTCGAGCCTTGCGGGACGTAGACCACGTAGACCGGCGCCACCCAGTAGGCCGCGCCATAGACCACGAAAGTGGTAGCCAGCGTCACGAACAGGGCCGGCGCCTCGACGAAAGCCACCATCAGGCCGTTGAGGAGACCGATGCTGACGGCGATGGCGAAGGCCAGGACCGCGGTCCAGAACGAAGGAAGCCCGTGCTGATTGGCGATGATGGCGACCGCCCACGGGCTCGCCATCAGCGCGATTTCGCTGAGATCGATGCTGCGGCTGATCACAATCAGGCCCATGCCGAGACCGAGAATGCCGAGAATAGAGATGCTGCGAATGAGGCCGAGGATGTTGGCCGTCGTAGCAAAACCGGGAAGGCCGACCGCAAATACGATCAGCAGAAAGATGGTGATAGCCGCGACCACCTGCTCCTGGCTGAGCTTGCTGAGGCTGCGCCACCAGGGCGTCGTCGGTTTCCCCGGCGCGGTGGTCGTTACGGTTGCCATCTCGCTATCCTCCTTCGGCCGAGCCGACTTACGTCAGTGGATCGCGGCGTACATGATCTTGTCTTCGGTCGCGGTCGCGGCGTCGAACTCGGCAACGATTCGGCCGAGGCGCGCCACCAGGATGCGATCGGAGACGGCGAGGATCTCCGGCAGATAGGAGGAGATCACCACCACGGCCTTGCCTTCCTCGGCGAGGCGGCGGATCTGGGCATGGATCTCGGGGATGGTGCCGACGTCAACGCCGCGGGTCGGCTCGTCGAAGATGATGATCGAGGGATCCTGCGCCAGCGATTTGGCGATAGTGACCTTCTGCTGGTTGCCGCCGGAAAGTTCGACGATGCGCGCCTTGCGCTGCAGCGCCGCGATCTTGAGCCGCTCGACCCAGTAGTTCGCGAGCTTGCTGCGCTTGAGCCGCGACACCAGGAAGCTCCAGCCGAGCCGGGTCGCGAGCTTGCTGACATAGACGTTGTCGTCGATCCGCATGGTCTCGAAATAGCCGTTGAGCTTGCGGTCTTCGGTGATGTAGCCGATGCCGTCGTTAATCGCCTGCTTCGGCACGCGGTAGCGGATCGGCTTGCCGCGCAGATAGATCATGCCGCCGTTGATGAGATTGCGCTTCAGCGCGCCGTAGATGATCTTGGCGATCTCGGTGCGCCCCGAGCCGATCAGGCCGGCAATGCCGACGACTTCTCCGGCGTAGACAGAAAACGACATGTTCTTGACCACGAGGCCCATGGTGACGTTCTCGACGGTGAGCACCTTCTCGGTCCCGTGATGCCGGCGCTTGCCGTCGCGGCCCTTGGCGTAATAGGTCTGGGTGATGTCGCGGCCGACCATGTAGCGCACCAGCTTCTCGCGGGTCATGTCGGCGGTCTTGGCAGTAATGACCAGCTTGCCGTCCCGCAGCACGGTGATGCGATCGGAGATCTGCAGCGACTCCTCGAGCGCGTGCGAGATGTAGATGATTGCGACACCGCGGGAGCGCAGATCGCGCACCAGATTGAAGAAATGCACGATCTCCTCGGGCGTCAGACTCGCGGTCGGCTCGTCGAAGATGATGATCCGTGCCTTGTTGTAGATGGCGCGCGCGATCTCCACCATCTGCCGCTTGGCGGTGCCGAGGATCGCGACCGGCGTCGTCGGGTCGATGTGAAAATTCAGCGATTGCAAACGCTGCTGCGCCTGGATGTTGAGGGTGCGGAAACGGGTCAGCAGCTTCTCGTTGCCGAGCTCGATGTTCTGCGCCGCCGTCATGTTCGGCACCAGGCTCGTTTCCTGGTAAACCATGCAGATGCCGGCAGCGAGCGCGTCGCGCGGCGACTGGAAGTCAACCGGCTTGCCGTCGACGCAATAGGTGCCGGAGGTGAGCCGGATTGCGCCGGCGATCGCCTTGCACAGCGTCGATTTGCCGGCGCCGTTCTCGCCGACCAGCGCATGCACCTCGCCGGGGTAAAGGTCGAAATCGACCTCTTCGATGGCGTGCACGCCGCCGTAGATCTTGCTGCCCTTGGCGACGCTGAGCACTGGTTGGCGCGCGGTCACCGCCTCCGGGATTTCGGTCGGCTCACTGAGCACAGCGATCTTGTTCATGTCTCTGTATCCGTCTGATGCAGCAGCACCCGGCCGCTGCCTTTCGAAACGATGACGAGCCCCTGAGCCGTTTCAATCGCCGCGGTGATGCCGTGATAGCGCCCGCCGACCCGGCTGTGCAGCGTTTCAACCACTTCGCCGTCGGCGTCGAGTCGCGCCAGAAGCCCGTAGGAGCGCGGCGGCGCCCACGGCTTCTGGATGCCGAGCGCCTTGATGCCGCCGGTCTGCATCGGCTCGAGGCAGTCGCCGGTGGTGGAAAGTGCCGGCGCGACCCAATATTCGGGCGGAATGGTCCGCATCATCTCCTCGCGAAAGTCGTCCTCCCGCAACACGAACTCGACCAAGTGCGTGCGCACGGCAAAGATGCTCAGCCAGAAGCCGCCGTCGCGGCTGCGGCCTAGACGCGACGGGTAACCGGACATGTTGCGGATCACGCTGCGCGGCTCGGCAACGACGCCGGGACCGGAGATCGCGGCGCAGCTCAGGCGATGGGCGAAGCTTTCGATGAACCACAGCTCGCCCCGCGTCGAGACGACCGCGCCGCCTGGATAGTTGAGGCCGCGCAGGAGCACCCGCGCGTCCTGCAGCTCTGGCCCACAAACAATAATTCGGCCAAGGCTGTTCCGCTCCATCAGATCGACGCACCAGGCGTCGGCGCGATGGCGGGTGCTGCCATCGCAGGCGAAGATCGTTTCGTCGGGCGCGACGGCGACGGCGGTCAGGCAGCGCAGCGGCTCGCCTTCGGCCTCGCTGAGATAGCTCGTTCGCCCTGACGGCTCGACGGCGGCAAGTCCGCGCGCAGTGCAGGCGAGGAGACGGCCGTCGGGATGAAAAGCAAGGCCGCCGACATCGCTGTCGAACTCGGCAAATACCGAACGGTCTTTGTAGCGCGCGCCGCTAAGCCGCCACACTTTGCGGCCGGCGGAGACACAGATCGCGCCGTCCGAAGCCTCGGCAACCGCGTCCGCGCCGGGGAGGGGATCACCGATCGGCGTCGCCTGGTCGAGGCGTTCGTTCGGGCTGAACGCGCCGTCCATCGATGGAATCGCGTGCGGGTCGCGATCGGAAAACAAGATCTGCTCGAGGTCGCGCCGGAGATAGGTGAGAAAACCCATGGCTCACGCCCGCCGCTTGCTACCCCAATAAGCCTCACACCCGGTCCAGGTGGAATCGGCGCCTTTGAGCTTGATCCGCCCGATCCGGTTGTTCTCGAGCCCGCCCAGATAGAGATAGCCCTTATGCTCGCGCATTGACGTGACCGTCGAATGCGACACGCCGGTCGGATCCCAGTAGGACTCGAGCACGTTGCCGTCTTCGTCGAATTTCAGCACGCAACCGTGATTGAGCCCGGGAGCAAGCCACTCGTCCGCCGGCACCTGCTTCACCATGCGCCGTCGGAACGCCGGCTTGCGGCAGGAGAGATCGAAGGCCGGCGAGCGGATGCCGACCAGCGCCAGCCAGTAATTGCCGTCCGAGGCGCGATTGATGTTGTCAGGATTGCCCGGCAGTTCGTCGATCATGATCTCGGTGGTGCCGGCCTTCGGGCCGGCGAGCCAGTGGCGGAAGATGCGGCAGGCCGAGGTCGAGGCGATTAGCACCGAACGGCCGTCATGCGCGACGCAGACCCCGTTCGGGAAATAGAAATGGTTGATCAGGGTGTGCGTCTTCTTGGTCGCCGGGTCATAGACGACGACGCGACCATTCGGGCGGCCCTCGACGAGGTCGAGCGTGTTGGTCGTCATCTCGTAGCGGGTCGTGCAGTCGCTGAAGTAGATCTTGCCGTCCGGCGCGATGTCGAGATCGTCCGCCATGCGCAGGCGCGAATCGTCGTTGAGCTTGCTCCAGGTGCGATTGGTTTCGTCGGTGACCTTGAACACCTCGCCGCTCGGCTTGACGCCGTAGACGCCCATGCCGGCGACGCAGATGATCAGATTGTCGTCCTTGTCGAACTGCATGCCGAGCGGCCGGCCGCCGATATGCGCGAACACCTCGCGATGCTCGAAGCGCGGACCGGTAAAGCGGATGATGTTGCCGTCGCGGGTTGAGCCATAGAGGCGGTCCT
>JASHXX010000163.1 GCA_030043335.1 Xanthobacteraceae bacterium | reverse complement strand
GCGGCGTCGCCGACGATCTCAAGAAATTCCCCGGCGTGTCGCCGGCGATCGAAAAGCAGCTCAACGACCTCGGCATCTTCCACGTCTGGCAGATCGCCGAACTGTCGCCTGCCGCCGCGCACAACATCGGCGAGGAGGTTGGGCTGCCCGGCCGCGTCGAAGGCTGGATCGCCCGGGCCAAGGAACAGGTTGCCGCTACCGAGTGACTTCTGTCATTCCGCGGCGTTGCCATCGTGGATTCCGGGCTCGCGCCGGCGGCGCGCCCGCGAACGAGACCGCGTAAGGACTGACAACAATGGCGAACATCACCGCGAACATGGTGAAGGAGCTCCGCGACAAGACCGGGGCCGGCATGATGGATTGCAAGGCGGCGCTCAGCGAGAGCGACGGCAACCTCGAGAATGCGGTCGATTGGCTGCGCAAGAAAGGACTCGCCAAGGCCGCCAAAAAGGCGGGACGGATCGCCGCCGACGGGCTGATTGGCGTCGCGTTGAAGGCCAACAAGGGTGTCGTCGTCGAGGTGAATTCCGAAACCGACTTCGTCGCGCGCAACGACCTGTTCCAGGGTCTGGTGAAGATGATCGCCGATGTCGCGCTCGACGTCGGGGCAGACGTCGACAAGATCCTGACCGCTCGCGTCGGCGACCGCGATATCGCCGACGCCATCGCCGAGACCATCGCCAAGATCGGCGAGAACATGACGCTGCGGCGCGCCGCCGCCCTTGCCGTCGGCAACGGCGCCATCGCGAGCTACGTGCACAATTCGGTCACCGACGGCCTGGGCAAGATCGGCGTGATCGTCGCGCTGGAATCCTCTGGCAACAGCGACGAGCTCAAGGCGTTCGGCCGCAAGGTGGCGATGCATATCGCCTTCGCCAACCCGCAGGCGATCGATGCCTCGGGGCTCGACGCCGCGACGATCGAGCGCGAGCGCAACATCCTTGCCGAGAAATTCAAGGCCCAGGGCAAGCCAGCAAACGTCATCGAGAAGATCGTGGATTCCGGCCTGAAGACTTTCTACAAGGAGGTGTGCCTGCTCGACCAGGCTTTCATCCACGACGACAAGAAAAGCGTGGCGCAGGCGCTCAAGGAGAGCGAGAGCAGGGCCGGCGCGCCGATCAAGATCGCCGGCTTCGTGCGCTACGCGCTCGGCGAGGGCATCGACCGGCCGAGCGGCGATTTCGGCGGCGAGGTAGCGGCCTTGGCGGGTACGTAAGCGGTTGGGGCGGGGCGCAGCGCGGATCAAGACCCGCCGAGGAGAGCATCGCGACCGATGGGTTTCGCCGCGCCCGCAACCCGTCTGAAAGGGACGGACGATCCCGATGACGAACTCGATGGCGAAACCGAACTACCGACGGGTCATCGTCAAGCTCTCCGGTGAGGCGTTGAGCGGCCGGGAAAAATTCGGCATCGATCAGCCGACCATCGACCGCTTCGCCGCCGATCTCGTTGCCGCCCATTCCTTGGGTATCGGGCTCGGCATCGTGGTCGGCGGCGGCAATATTCTTCGCGGCGCGCAGATCTCCGAGGACGGGCTGTCGAGGCCGACCGCCGACGCGATGGGCATGCTGGCCACGGTCATGAACGCGCTGGTGCTCGAGGCGGCAATCGAGCGCGCCGGCGTCAACGCCCGCACCATGTCGGCGCTGGCGATGCCGCAGGTCTGCGAGACCTATGAACGCCAGCGCGCGCTGCGCCACCTCGAAGACGACATGATCATCGTGTTCGCCGGCGGCACCGGCAACCCGTATTTCACCACCGACACCACGGCGGTGCTGCGCGCCGCCGAGATGGGCTGTGACGCCGTCCTCAAGGCGACCGACGTCGACGGCGTCTATAGCGCCGATCCCAAGCGCGACCCCACGGCGCGGCGTTACGACCGCCTCGACCATCAACAGGCGCTCAACCAAAACCTGAAAATCATGGATGCGACGGCGTTCGCGCTTGCCCGGGAAATCCGTATGCCTATCATCGTGTTCTCGATCCGGGAGCAGAGCGCGATCGAGACGGTCTTGCGCGGGGAAGGGCACTACACCACCGTCGGCTGAGGAATCGGGCGAAGCGGCCGACCAAGGATCAAAGCCGTCCCGGACCGGCAAATCGCGGAGGGCGCCATGGCAACAACGACTTTCGACATGAATGATCTCAAGCGCCGCATGCAGGGCGCGATCGGCTCGCTCAAGCAGGAGCTTGCAGGTCTGCGCACCGGGCGCGCCTCGACCGCCTTGCTCGACCACGTCCAGGTCGAGGCCTATGGCAGTCACATGCCGCTCAATCAGCTGGCCACGATCAGCGTTCCCGAGCCGCGGCTTCTCAACGTCCAGGTCTGGGACCGCTCGATGGTGCATGCGGTCGAGAAGGCGATCTCGGCCGCGAACCTCGGACTGACGCCTTCGACCGAGGGCCAGGTGTTGAAATTGCGCATCCCCGAACTCAACGAAGAGCGCCGCCGCGAGCTGGCGAAGGTCGCGCACAAATATGCCGAGGCGGCGCGGGTTGCCGTACGCCACGTCCGCCGCGACGGACTCGACCTGCTCAAGAAGATGGAGAAGGACCACAAGATCAGCGAGGACGAACACGAACGCCAAGCCGGCGAGGTGCAGAAAGCAACCGACGCGACCATCGCCGAGGTCGACAAGATGCTGGCCGGCAAGGAAAAGGAGATCATGACCGTTTGAGCGACGCTGCACGATCGACAGATGAGGCGACGCGGCCGCTGCCGGAGCGCAGCGGCGCATTCGACGTTCCGCGCCACGTCGCCATCATCATGGACGGCAATGGCCGCTGGGCGGCCGAGCGTGGCCTGCCGCGGGCCGAAGGCCACCGGCGCGGCGTCGAGGCCTTGCGCCGTACTGTACGCGCCGCCGGCGATCTCGGCATTTCGGTGCTGACGATCTTCTCCTTCAGCGCCGAGAACTGGTCGCGGCCGGCCTCGGAAATCAGCGACCTGATGGGGCTCTTGCGCCGCTTCATCCGCAATGATCTTGCCGAGCTGCACCAAGCCAATGTGCGGGTGCGCATCATCGGCGAGCGCGACGATCTCGACCGCGACATCCGCCGGCTATTGGTCGAGGCCGAAGATCTGACCCGCGGCAATGACGGCCTGACGCTGGTGGTGGCGTTCAACTATGGCGCCCGGCAGGAGATTGCGCAGGCGGCGCGCCGCATCGCGGTCGAAGTGGCGCAAGGCCGGCTTCAGGCCGAGGCGGTGTCTCCGGAGCTGTTCAGCCGGTACCTGCACGCCCCCGACATTCCCGATCCGGACCTGATCATCCGCACCAGCGGCGAGCAGCGGCTTTCCAATTTCCTGCTTTGGCAGGCCGCCTACAGCGAGCTGATCTTCGTGCCGATCAACTGGCCGGATTTCGACCGCGCCGCGCTTGAGAACGCGATCGCCGAATATCGGCGGCGCGAGCGCCGGTTCGGCGGACTGATGGTGGCCGAAACCGGATCGTGACCACGCCCGACCATCGCGGCGAGCGAATCGGCGCAGATGTCACCGCGGAGGCGGGCGAGGGCGGCAGCCTCGCGTTGCGCACCGCTTCGACGGCGGTGCTTGCCCCTGCCGTACTGGCGATCACCTATATGGGCGGCTGGCCTTTTCTGGTCCTCTGCGCGTTTGCCGCTGCCGGCATCCTCCGGGAATGGACGCATCTGACCGCCAAGGCGGACGCCCGCAGTCTCGCACCCGGCTTGGCGGCCTTGACCGCTGCTTTGGTGCTTACCGGGCTTGACCAGCCGGGGACCGCGGCCGTCGCCATCGCGGCGGGCGCCGGGCTTGCGGGCGTCATGGCCGGGAGGGCAACGCCGGATGCCGGAATTTGGGCTGCGGCCGGCGTGGTCTATGCCGGCATTGCGTTTTTTGGCCCTGGGGTGCTGCGGCAGGACCCATTATGGGGTCTGACGGCACTTCTATTCTTGTTCGCAACAGTCTGGACCACCGACATTTTTGCCTTTCTATGCGGGCGAGCAATCGGCGGGCCGCTATTGTGGTTGCGGGTCAGCCCGAAGAAGACCTGGGCCGGCGCTATTGGCGGCGCCGCCGGGGGGGTTGCCGCAGGCGTCGCGGTCGCCTATGCGAGCGGTATTGGCAAGCTGGGGATAGCCGGGGTTATGGCGTTGCTGCTTTCAGTCCTGGCGCAGGCCGGCGACCTGTTCGAGTCTGCGGTCAAACGACGTTTCGGCGCGAAGGATGCCGGCCGGCTGATCCCGGGTCACGGGGGATTGATGGATCGGCTCGACGGCTTCCTGGTCGCCACGTTTGCTGCACTCCTCATCGGAATCGTTCGGCACGGAACCGCGGCCGCGGGCGCCGGCTTGCTGCTATGGTAGGTCCGATGAAACAGTCGAAACCGCGGGCAAGAGTAGAGCTTGCGCCCGTGCCGCGCTCGGTGACGCTTCTCGGCGCCACCGGCTCGATAGGGTCGAGCACGGTCGATCTGCTGCGTCAGGAGCCGGCCCGCTATCGCATCGAGGCGCTGACCGCCCGTCGCAATGCCGCAGCGCTCGCCCACCTTGCACGCGAACTCGGCGCGCGCTTTGCCGCGGTGGCCGAACCTGACGCTTACAAAGAGCTCAAATCGGCGCTCTCCGGCAGCGGCATCGAAGCCGGCGCCGGTCCCGCGGCAGTGGTCGAGGCGGCGCAGCGGCCCGCCGATTGGGTTATGGCGGCAATTACCGGTGCCACGAGCCTCAAACCGACGCTCGCCGCCGCCGAACGTGGCGCGACGGTCGCGCTCGCCAACAAGGAGTGCCTCGTTTGCGCCGGCGCGCTGTTCATGAGCCGTGCCGCGGCCGCCGGCGCCACCGTGCTGCCGGTCGATTCGGAGCACAACGCCATCTTCCAGGCGTTGGGCGCGGGCCGACGCGAGGACGTGCGGCGCATCGTGCTGACCGCTTCGGGCGGGCCGTTTCGCACCTACACGCTCGAAGCGATCCGGCGGGTCACCGTCGAGCAGGCGCTCAAGCACCCGACCTGGTCGATGGGACCCAAGGTCACGATCGATTCGGCAACCTTGATGAACAAGGGCCTGGAACTCATCGAGGCGCATCACCTGTTTGCGCTCGGACCGGACGCGCTCGACGTGGTGGTTCATCCGCAATCGGTGGTCCATGGCCTGGTGGAGTTCCGCGACGGCTCCGTCGTCGCCCAGCTCGGCTCGCCGGACATGCGGATCCCGATTTCCCACTGCCTGGCTTGGCCGGTGCGCATGGGAACACCGGCGGCGCGGCTTGATCTCGCCCGCATCGCCTCGCTGACATTCGAGGAGCCCGACCTCCTTCGCTTTCCCGCCTTGGCGCTGGCGCGGCGGGCGCTTGCCGCCGGCGGCGCCGCCCCGACCGTGCTCAACGCCGCCAACGAGATTGCGGTGCGCGAATTCGTCGCCGGCCGGCTCGGATTCACTAGTATTCCGGCCCTGGTCGAGGCGACGCTCGACGCCGCCGACCGGCAAAGCGCGCTGGGCGAGCCGCAATCGGTTGAGGATGCCCTCGCCATTGACCATAACGCCAGAAGGACAGCGGGCGACCTCTTGCCCGAAATTGCCGCAATGGCATCCTAGGGTTGGGATCGGGCAGGGATTCAAGGGGTTAGGGCTTTATCATGGGGTCTAATCTGGTTTCGCATTTGCACGCGCTCGGCGGCGGCGTTGTCGGGTACGTGATTCCGTTCTTGTTCGTCCTCAGCATTGTCGTGTTCTTCCACGAGCTCGGGCATTTCCTGGTGGCGCGCTGGTGCGGCGTGCGCATTCTGGTGTTCTCGATCGGCTTCGGACCGGAAATCATCGGCTTCAACGATCGCCACGGCACGCGCTGGAAGATCTCCGCCATCCCGCTCGGCGGTTTCGTGA
>JASHXX010000162.1 GCA_030043335.1 Xanthobacteraceae bacterium | reverse complement strand
ACGGCTCACGCCGAAATCTTCGCCTCGTCTTCCGTCGGCTCGCGCAGCACATAGCCGCGGCCCCAGACGGTCTCGATGTAGTTCTTGCCGCTCGAGGCGTTGGCGAGCTTCTTGCGCAGCTTGCAGATGAACACGTCGATGATCTTCAGCTCCGGCTCGTCCATGCCGCCATAGAGGTGATTGAGGAACATCTCCTTGGTCAGCGTCGTGCCCTTGCGCAGCGAGAGGAGCTCCAGCATCTGGTACTCCTTGCCGGTCAGATGCACGCGCGCCGACGACACCTCGACGGTCTTGGTGTCGAGATTGACCACGAGATCGCCGGTCTGGATGACCGATTGGGCGTGGCCCTTGGAGCGGCGCACGATGGCGTGAATGCGCGCGACCAGCTCGTCCTTGTGGAACGGCTTGGTCATGTAGTCGTCGGCGCCGAAGCCGAGCCCTCTGACCTTGTCCTCGATGCCGGCGAGCCCGGACAGGATCAGGATGGGCGTCTTCACCTTGGAGACGCGCAGGCTGCGCAGCACTTCAAAGCCCGACATGTCCGGCAGATTGAGGTCGAGGAGGATGATGTCGTAGTCGTAGATCTTGCCGAGATCGATGCCTTCCTCGCCGAGATCGGTGGTGTAGACGTTGAAGCTCTCCGACTTGAGCATCAACTCGATGGATTGCGCCGTGGCGCTATCGTCTTCAATCAGCAATACGCGCATGCCAGTCCCCTTCCTCGCCGCGCGGGCTCAAGGTCAATGAAGCCGCCAGCGCGGCCCCGGAAAACGCCTTGAGGCAAACTGATTCGAAACAGTAAACACGCTATGGTTAACAAAACCTAATTCCCTCGCGCAAGCATTCTCTGGGCAAATTCCAGCGAATCGCCTTAAGATGTTGCGTGAGAGCGGGTTTTTAGCCACGCGGACGTTCACGTTCCAAGTTAAGTTCCGGCGTTAACCGACTCTCAGGACTCGCCCCTCCAGTCCGGCCGGGCAGCCCTCCTTGATCCCAAGGACACCCAATGATTAACGGCCCGGGTAAACACGGCGTTAAGAGCGACAATAGAAAGGTAACCATCGGCGCGCGGCGGCTGAGCCGGCCATGAAGGCGCTGGCCGAACAGATCAACGAGCTCGACGGCATCACCATCTATGGCCGCGTCGTCGGCGTGCGCGGATTGATGGTCGAGGTCGCCGGCCCCCTGCACGCCATGTCGGTCGGGGCACGCGTGGTGATCGAGACGCCGGCCAAGGCCATTCCCTGCGAGGTGGTCGGATTCTCCGGCGCCAATGCGCTCTTGATGCCGTTTGCGCCGCTCGAAGGCGTGCGCCGCGGCTGCCGCGCGCTCGTCACGTCGGTCGCCGGCGCGGTGCGGCCCTCGGCGGGCTGGCTCGGCCGCGTCGTCAACGCGCTCGGCGAGCCGATCGACGGCAAGGGCGCGCTCTTCTACGGGCCGTCGCCCTATCCGTTCCGCAACACGCCGCCGCTGGCGCATGCGCGCCGCCGGGTCGGCGCCCCGCTCGATCTCGGCGTGCGCGCGCTCAATACCTTCGTCACCTGCTGCCGCGGCCAGCGCATGGGCATTTTCTCGGGTTCCGGCGTCGGCAAATCGGTGCTGCTGTCGATGCTTGCCCGCAACGTCATGGCCGACGTCACCGTGATCGGATTGATCGGCGAACGCGGCCGCGAGGTGCAGGAATTTCTCCAGGACGACCTCGGCGAGACCGGACTTGCCCGCTCGGTGGTGGTTGTCTCCACCTCCGACGAGCCGGCGCTGATGCGCCGCCAGGCCGCCCATGTGACGCTCGCCATCGCCGAATATTTTCGCGACGAGGGCAAGGACGTGCTGGTGCTGATGGATTCGGTCACCCGCTTCGCCATGGCGCAGCGCGAGATCGGGCTCTCAGCCGGCGAGCCGCCGACCGCGAAAGGCTATACGCCGACGGTATTCACCGAACTGCCGCGGCTCCTGGAGCGGGCGGGACCGGGAACCGAGCAGGGCACGATTACCGGCATCTTCACCGTGCTGGTCGACGGCGACGACCACAATGAGCCGATCGCCGACGCGGTGCGCGGCATCCTCGACGGCCATATTGTCATGGAACGGGCGATCGCCGAGCGGGGGCGCTACCCGGCGATCAACGTGCTCAAATCGGTGTCCCGCACCATGCCGCGGGCGGCCGATCAGGCCTATCTGCCGGCGCTGACCCGGGCGCGGACGATCATGGCGACCTACGCCGACATGGAGGAATTGATCCGGCTCGGGGCCTACCGCGCCGGCACCAGCCCCGAGGTCGACGAGGCCATCCGACTGCACAAGCCGCTCGAGGATTTCCTCGCCCAAGGTAAGGACGAAAAAACCAGTCTGGTTGAAGGATATCGCTGGTTAGCCGACATTATTAGCGAAAAGCCCACCAGGGGTGGAGGGCTCCAGCTAACAGCGAGCTAACAACGCCTCCTGGTGCGTTTTCATTCGCCAGGGTCCGGGATTAGCGGGACGCCCGCGCGGACGCACGGGCGGGCCCGGCGTGGCCGTGGCGATGCCTATGCCGAGCGCCATCCCAGAATGGTCGAGGCGGTCGAGATTGGCGGCATTCGCACGGTCGTCAGTGTGCCGATGCTGAAAGATGATGATCTTGTTGGAGTGATTGCTGTTCACCGTCGAAAGGTTCATCCCTTCACCGATAAACAGATCGCACTTGTTGAGAACTTCGCCGCTCAGGCAGTCATCGCCATCGAGAATGCGCGACTTCTGAAAGAACTACGCGCCAGAACAGAAGAGGTAGAGAAACTCAACCAACAACTCGAACAGCGTGTCGCTGACCAAGTGGGCGAAATCGAGCGCAAGGGCAGGCTGCGGCGCTTCCTG
This sequence comes from Xanthobacteraceae bacterium, assembly GCA_030043335.1. Classification (GTDB taxonomy): domain Bacteria; phylum Pseudomonadota; class Alphaproteobacteria; order Rhizobiales; family Xanthobacteraceae; genus BOG-931. Next base: position 590 of record JASHXX010000162.1, on the reverse strand, counting down.
CCGCCGCAGGTCGCTGACCTCATCGTCGCGTCCGGCACCGAGAAACAGCTTAAGAGCCACCGGGGGGAAATTACGGCGCTGTTTTGCGACCTGCGCGGCTTCACCGGCTTCTCGGAGAGTGCTGATCCCGAGGATGTGATGGCGCTGCTGCGCGACTACCATGCGGCCATCGGCGAAATCATCATCAAATACAACGGCACTCTCGAACGTTACGCGGGCGACGGCGTGATGGTGGTGTTCAACGATCCAGTGCCAGTCGAGAAGCCAGCGCTCCAGGCGGTGATGATGGCGCTGGAAATGCGTGAGGTTATCGGCACGCTGACCGAGAAGTGGCGTCGGATAGGGCACGACATCGGCTTTGGCATCGGCATTGCCCACGGATTTGCCACGCTCGGCACCATCGGCTTTGAGGGCCGCTTCGATTACGCTGCGATTGGCACGGTTGCCAACGTGGCCTCTCGCCTTTGCGACGAAGCCAAGCCGGGGCAAATCCTGATCAGCCCACGCGTGCTGATGGCGGTCGAGGATGCCGTCGCCGTCGAGCCGGTAGGTGAGTTCACGCTCAAGGGCATCAGGCGTCCTCTCGCGGC
>JASHXX010000161.1 GCA_030043335.1 Xanthobacteraceae bacterium | reverse complement strand
ATTCGGCCGCCTCGCGGTTGCCGCCGACCATGTAAACATAGCGACCGAAGCGGGTGTAGGTGAGAACCAGATGCGCGACGAGCAGGAACAGTGCAGCGACAATGATGATCCACGGGACGTGTGCAATGGACTTCGAGCCCAATGTCAGGATCAGCGGCGGCACCGTGTACGCGATCTGGCCGCGCACCAGGACCGCGGAGATGCCGGCGCCGATCTGCATCATCGCCAGGGTCATGATGAAGGAGGGAATTCCGATGCGGGTGACGCCGAAGGCGGTGACGCAGCCCAGCGCGAAGCAGGCGGCGAGTGCGAAGACGATCGCGACAGCGCCGGGCATCGGAACATTGGCGATGTTGACGTATTCCGGCTGCAGGGTGAAGAAGGTCAGCACGATCGCGGTGGCGTTGGCGATGGCGCCGACCGAGAGATCGATTTCCGCGGTCAGTATGACAAAGGTCAGGCCGACGGCGATGATGCCGGTCACCGATACCTGCTGCAGAATGTTCTCGAGATTGTCGAGTGTCGCAAACGCCGGGCTAGCCACGCTGAAGAACAGGACCAGGAACAGAAGCGTGATGAACGGCGCGATATTGCGCAGTTGATGACGCAGGAAATCGCCTAGCCGGAAGGCCCTGCCGGCGCCGACGATCTTGGCCTCGGACGCGTCCATTTCCCCTCGCCGGGTCAAGCGGCCGCCAGGAGGCGGTCCTTGCTGATCGCCTCATCGGCGAATTCGCACGCAATTTCGCCCTTGCGCATCACCAGGACGCGATCGGCGAGCGCCAGAACGGTTTCGGGTTCGGTCGAGAACACGATGATCGCGATGCCCTGGTCCCGCAACGAGCGCACGATCTTGACGACGTCCTCCTTGGCGCCGACGTCCATGCCGCGGGTCGGCTCGGCGAGCAGCAGGATCCGCGTGGCGTGGGTCAGCCATTTGCTGATGGCGACCTTCTGCTGATTGCCGCCGGAAAGCGCGCGCAGCCGGGCCTCGACATCCGGCGGCCGGATATTGAGCGCCTTGACCTGTTCGGCGGCAAGCAGCCGCTCGCGGTCCGGCTTGAGCAGAAAGCGCGACAAACGCTGCAGCACGGCGATCGATATATTCTTGTAGATCGGCTCGTCGCCGAACAGCATTGCGCGGCGGCTTTCCGCGACATAGGCGACGCCGGCGGCCCGCGCGGCGCTGGTGTTGGCGAGATTGGCCGGCTTGCCGCCGATCGCGAGCGCGCCGCGATCCGGCCGGGTGTGGCCGAACAGCGTGCGCGCCAGCTCCAATTGGCCGCAGCCCATGAAGCCGTAAACACCGAGGACCTCGCCGCCGCGCGCGGCAAAGCTCACGTCGCGATAAGCCGGGGCGAGCGTCAGACCCTCGGCTTCGAGTACGATCGGGGCCGCCGGCTTGCTGGTCAGCGTGATTTCGCCGAGATAGCTCTCCTCCAGCTCTTCGCGCCCGGCGCCGATCATTCGCTCGATGATCCAGCCTTTGTCGATCGCATCGGTCACCGGCGCGGTCACAATCTTGCGGCCGTTGCGGAAGATCGTGATCTCATCCGAAACTTTCAGAATGTCGTCGAGAAAATGCGAGATGAAGATGAGGCCGCGGCCGCTGCGCTTGAGCTTGATCAGGACGTCGAACAGCCGCTCGACTTCCGGCGGCGACAGCGCCGAGGTCGGCTCGTCGAGGATGATGATGCGCGCGCCGGAAAACAGCACGCGGGAAAGCTCGACGAGCTGTTGCACGCCGATCGGGAAGTCGCCGAGCCGTGCGCGGGGGTCGATGTCGAGCCCGAGGTTCTTGAGCTGCTCGCTGGCCTGACGCGCCATGCGCCGCCAGGCGACGATCCCCAGCCGGTTCACCGGCTGCATGCCGAGAAAGACGTTTTCCGCCACGGTGAGGTCGGGCGCGACTGAAAGCTCCTGATGCACCATGCCGATGCCGGCGGCCAACGCGTCGCGCGAAGAGCGGAAATGCACTTCCCGGCCGTCGACGCGCATTTGTCCCTCATAGTCGGCGTGGACGCCGGCTATGATCTTCATCAGCGTGCTCTTGCCGGCGCCGTTCTCGCCGACGAGACCGTGGATCTCGCCGGCGCTCAGCGCAAAATCGACGGCGCGCAGAGCCTGCACGCCGCCGAACGACTTCGAAATGCCGGAAAGTTCAAGCAGCATCGAAGCGTCTCTCTCGCGCTTCGATCAAATGAGGAACTGATCCTCCATCCATAGCATGCCGTCGGCGTTGGCCTTCGTGACGACCGGCCCGTCGGTGATGATGTTCTTCGGAATATCGGTTCCGGTCTTGGCGCCGTTGATGACCGCCGAGACGCCGGCGATGATCGCTCCGCCATGAATGCGGCAGGAAGGATTGCGTACGGTGGCGTACATCTGGCCGTCCTGAACCGCCTTGATCGCCGGCGGCATGGCGTCGACGCCGCCGATTTTGGTCTCGGTGCGTCCCTTGGCCTGCATCACCTTGGCGGCGGCCAGCGCCATGTCGTCGTTGTGAAAGAAGGCCGCGTCGATCTTCGGATATTTGGTCAGCAGCGTCTCCCAGATGCGGGCCACCTTGGTCACGTCCCAGTCGGCCGGCTGCTCGTCGAGTACCTGGATCTTGGGGAATTTCGACACCACCGACTTGAACCCGCGGGCGCGGCCTTGCGCGCCGGTGTGGCCGAGCGCGCCCTGCGTCATCGTGATCGTGCCTTCACCGTTGATGGCGTTGACCAGTGCCTGGGTCACCGAAGCGCCCATGAATTCGTTGTCAGGGGCAAGGAAGGTGAGAACTTTGATAGTGTCGAGCGGCGCGATCAACGTGTCCATATCGATGACCGGAATGCCGGCATCGATCATCTTGTTGACCGGCGCTGTGAGCGTGCCGATGCCGAAGGCCTGGATGGCGACGAAATCCCATTTCTGCGAGGCCATGTTGTCGATCGCCGAGCGCTGCTTGACGGCGTCGAGTTGGCCGTCGAACCAGGTGACCTCGACGTTAAACAGGCTGCCCCAATATTCGGCAGCCTGCTTGCCTTGCGCGCACCAGGTCGCTTGCAGGCCGGCGTTGGAGAAAGCGGCCTTCAACGGCCGGGTCGCCTTGCCCGCCTCCTTGGCCATCGCCGCGGTGACGAGAGGGTTGAAGCCGAAGCCGCCGAAGAGCGTAGCGGCGCCGCCGCCGACCGCTGCGCGGCGGATGAGATCGCGCCTCGTCCGAGTCATGAGTTCCTCCCTGACATGGCTGTGTCGCCATTGATCGAAATCGAACGCGCGAGCATGACACGGAGGGCGCGGCAACTTCAAGCATTCGCCGCAGCGCTCCGGCAACGCAGCACTTCCACCAAAAGCCTAGCGGCGCCTTGCTTCGAGCCTCGCCGCGACTTCGCTCAGCGTCGGCATCGACGGTCCGGCTCCCATCCGCTGCACGCAAATGGAGGCGGCCACGTTTGCGTACTGCAGCGCCCGTTCGATCGGTGCGCCGAGCGCGGTCTGCGCCGCGACAGCTCCGACAAAGCAGTCGCCGGCTCCGGTGCTGTCCCTGGATTCGACGATTTCGCCGCGAATTGCGACGGCATTTTCACGCGCCCAGGCCAGCGCGCCGCGGCGACCCAATGTGACCACGATGGTTTGGCTTTGCCTTGTCAGCAGCGTGCGGGCGATCCGCAAAATCCGCTCGTCCGGATCGTCCTCGTGGACCTGCCGGCCGGCGATCGCTCCAAGTTCGGTCTCGTTGAGAATCAGAATGTCCACCAGATCGAGCAGCGTGCGGTCAAAATCGATCGCCGGCGCCGGATTCAGGATCGTGGTGGCGTCGGCCGCCCGGGCCCGTGCAAAGAAAGCCGTGATGGTCGGAACGGGAATTTCGAATTGGCTGACCAGGATGTCGTCCGTTGCGATGTCGGCCTGCATCACGTCGCGTTCCGACACCAGCGCGTTGGCGCCGGGAACAACGACGATCGCGTTGTCGCCCTCCGCCACCGTTATCACCGCCGTGCCGGTGTGCGCGTCGGGCGTGTCGCGAAGAAATGTCAGATCGACGTTCTGCTCGGCAAGAAAATCTTTCAGGTTCCGGCCGAAGGCGTCGACGCCGACCCGGCCGATCAACGCCGTCCGGGCGCCAAGCTTGGCGGCGGCGACGGCCTGATTGGCCCCCTTGCCGCCCGGGAAGATGAAGACCTCGGTGCCCGGAACGGTTTCGCCGATCTTCGGATGCCGTGCCGCCGTCGCCACGATGTCCATGTTGATGCTGCCGGCGACCCAGACGGTGGGCATGTCGATCTCCTGCCGGATGTTGTAAGACTTGCGCCGGTCGGAAGCCAAGCCTTGAGGTTTTCAGTGCGATGTTGAACGCCATATACCCTTCGCTGAAGGACAAACCGGTGGTGATCTCCGGAGGAGCTTCCGGCATCGGCGAAGCGATCGTGCGAAGTTTCGGCTCGCAAGGCGCTCGCGTCGGGTTCGTGGACCTCCTGGAGAAGGAAGGCATGGCGCTCGCCCGCGAACTGCAAGGGTCGGGTCAGACTGTCGCGTTTCAGCACTGCGATATCACCGACGCCAGTCAATATCAGCGGGCGATCAAACGATTTGAGGACATGCACGGCCCGTGCCTGGTGCTCGTCAACAACGCGGCGAACGACACCAGGATGGACTGGCGCGAGGTCACGCCGGAGGAGTTCAACCGCCGGATTGCCGTCAATTTGGCGCACGCCTATTTCGCCATTCAGGCGGTCGCTCCCGGCATGATCGCCGCGGGGCAAGGTTCGATCGTCAATTTCGGCTCGATCAGCTGGATGGCGGCGCAGGCCGGCATTCCGGTCTATACCGCGGCGAAGGCGGCCACCCATGGCATGACGCGCTCGTTCGCCCGCGAATTGGGCAAGCATCACATTCGGGTCAATACCGTGGTTCCCGGATGGGTGATGACCAAACGGCAGCTCGATCTCTGGGTTGACGATGCGGCCGACGAGTTGATCGACCGCAGCCAATGTCTTGCCAGCCGCGTGCAACCCGGCGACATCGCAGCGATGGTGACTTTTCTCGCCTCGGACGATGCGCGAATGTGCTCGGCGCAGAACTTCGTCGTCGACGGCGGCTGGGTCTAGGTCTGACCGACGCCGATATCGGCAAACACGGTGGTCATTGCAGGGAGGATCATCATGAGGAAGCTTGCAGCCGCCATGCTGGCAGGCGCTGCGTTGTCGCTGTGTTTCGTCGCCTTTGCCGAGGCCAAGGGCAAGGTCATCGGCGTGTCCTGGTCGAACTTCCAGGAGGAGCGCTGGAAGACCGACGAAGCCGCGATGAAGGCGGCGATTGCGGCGGCCGGCGACAAATATATCTCCGCCGACGCCCAATCCTCAGCCCAGAAGCAATTGACCGACGTCGAGAGCCTGATCGCCCAGGGCGCCAACGCGTTGATCGTCCTAGCTCAGGATTCCTCGGCCATTGCGCCTGCGGTGCAGAAAGCGGTCGACGAGGGCATTCCGGTCGTCGGCTATGACCGCCTGATCGAGAACCCGAGCGCGTTTTATCTGACGTTCGACAACAAGGAGGTCGGGCGGATGCAGGCGCGCGGCGTGCTGGCGGTCAAGCCGCGGGGCAATTACGCCTTCATCAAGGGATCATCTACCGATCCGAACGCCGATTTCCTGTTTGCCGGCCAGATCGAGGTGCTCAAGGATGCGATCAGCGCCGGCCAGATCAAAAATGTCGGCGAGGCCTATACCGACGGCTGGCTGCCGGCCAATGCGCAGAAGACCATGGAGCAGATCCTCACCAAGACCAACAACAAGGTCGATGCCGTGGTGGCGTCGAACGACGGCACCGCCGGCGGTGCCATCGCCGCGCTCGCGGCGCAAGGCATGGCCGGCAGCGTGCCGGTCTCGGGTCAGGACGGCGATCACGCCGCGCTCAACCGCATCGCCCTCGGCACCCAGACCGTCTCGGTATGGAAGGACGCCCGCGAGCTCGGCAAGAAGGCGGGCGAGATCGCCGGGTTGCTCGCCGACGGCAAGACGATGAGCGAGGTTCCCGGCGTCGCGAAGTTCAGCAGCGGCCCGAAGAAGGTCGAGATGAACGCGCTGCTGCTCAAGCCGGTGCCGATCACCAGGGACAACCTCAACGTCGTCATCGACGCCGGCTGGATCAAAAAGGACGAGGTCTGCCAGGGCGTCAAGCCCGGCGCGGTGAAGGTGTGCGGTTAGGCGCTGATTGCCCGGCGCAGGGAGCGGGCCAATGGCGCACGTGACGATCCCGGCTCGGCCTGCGCCGCCAAGCCGCTCCTCGCCGCTCGCCGCCTTTCTCAAGGCGACCGAGCTCGACACCCGCATGCTCGGCATGATCGGCGCGCTGCTGCTGATCTGGATCGCCTTCCATCTCCTCTCCGGCGGCCTGTTTCTCACCCCGCGCAATCTGTGGAACCTGTCGGTGCAGTCGGCTCCGGTCGCGATCATGGCGACGGGGATGGTGCTCGTCATCGTCACCCGCAACATCGACCTGTCGATCGGCTCGATGCTCGGCTTCGTCGGGATGGTCATGGGC
>JASHXX010000017.1 GCA_030043335.1 Xanthobacteraceae bacterium | reverse complement strand
GGGTCAGCAGCTGGCGCAGCGTGATCGGCCGCTTGGCCGGGCGCAGTTTCGGTTGCCCCTTGTCGTCAAATCCCTCGAGGACCTGTGGCGCCGCCAGGTCGGGAAGCACCTTGCTGATCGGCTCGTCAAGCTGGAGCTTGCCCTGCTCGACCATCTGCATCGCCGCCGTTGCGGTCAGAGCCTTGGTCATCGACGCGATCCAGAACACCGAGTCGGCGGTCATGGCGGTGCCCTTGACGAGGTCGCGCTTGCCGAAAGCTCCTTCGTAGATGACACCGTCGCTGTTCGCGGCTACGGCGACAACGCCGGGCACTTCCTTGGCGTCCGCGGCCTGGCGCAGAACCTCATCGACGATATTGAGCACATCCTTTTTAGGACCCGCAGCAGACCAGGACGGCGTTACGCCGTACTTCGCGAACGAGACCGCAGCCGAAACCGCGGCGGCCGACTTCAAGAGCTCACGGCGCGTTTGTCGCAATCGTGTCATGGGTTTTCTCCTCCCGTTGAGGCGTCCGTTGTTATGTTGGTATGTCGTGTTGGTACTAGAAAATCGGTGTCCCCCGGCACCCAGCCACGAAGACCCCGTCAGTGCATGCCTGCCGACGGCGATGCGCGCTGCCACCAAAGGGGTCGGGATTTCGGCACGTCCCGTCGGCAGCTCAATCGAATAGTATGTTTAAACTATAAGCCGCGCGTATTTTTCTGGCAAACCAAGACTGACGTTTATTTACCGGCGCGCGGGAAGTCGTTGCCGGCGGGTGGAAAGGCCGCCCGCGCCGATGCTCGTTTGGCTCGGCGCAGATCATGTACGGTTGCTGTTGGCGTGAGCAAACGGCCTAGATCCGAATGGCAGCGCGGATGATCAGGATGCCGTGCGGATCGACGCTGAGGTGCTGGCGTGGGAACACCACCGTCGTCGAGCCGAATTCCTCGACGATCGCGGGGCCGTCGAGCTTAGCGCCGGCGCCGAGCTCTGAGCGCTGGTAGACCGGCGTGTCCTGGAACCTGCCGTCGAAATAAACCGGCCGGCTTTGGCCCGGCGGCGTCGCGGCGGCGCGCTCAAGCTTAGGAACCCTCGGCCGCTCGATGATGCCGAAGCCGGAGACGCAAAAATTCACCAGCTCGACCTTTTGCCGGCCCGCATAATTGTAGCCGAAGGTTTTGAGATGCGCCGCATGGAACGCGGCGGCGAGGTCGGCGATGAAGTCCGCGTCGATTGCGCCCGCGCGCGCCGGCACCCGCACCTCCATCGACTGGCCGACGTAACGGAGGTCGGCCTCGCGCGCGAGCACGATCTTGCCCCGGGCGATGCCGTTTTGCGTGAGTGTCGCGACGGCGTCGCGCTCGAGCGCCGCATAGCTCGCGGCCACCGCGGCAAGGTCGATTGCGTCCTCGTGCATCACCTTGGTGACGATGTGGTCGGTGCGCCAATCGACCGCGAGCAGCCCGAAGGCGGAGAGGTTGCCGGGGTTGGGCGGCACGATGCAGGTCTTCATCCCGATGAGCGCCGTCACCGCCGGCGATTGCGCCGGCCCCGAGCCGCCGAAGGAGAGGAGCGCGAAGCCGCCCGGATCGATGCCGCGCTGGATCGTCATCTGCCGGATGGCGTTGGCCTGATCCCAGTTGGCGATCTCGACGATGCCTTCGGCGAGCTCTTCGGCGCTCATGGTGCCGGGGAGGCGTGCCGCCAGCGCCTCGAGTCCCTGCCGCGCACGCGAAATATCGAGCGGGATGCCGCCGCCGATCAGCGCCGGCGGAATGCGGCCGAGGACGAGATTGGCGTCGGTGATGGTCGGCTCATCGCCGCCGTTCGGGTAGCACATCGGCCCCGGCTCGGCGCCGGCGCTGCGGGGCCCGACTTTTAGTTTGCCTTCGCGGGTGATCCAGGCGATCGAGCCGCCGCCGGTGCCGATCGTCTTGACGTCTAGCATCGGGATACGGACCGGAAAGCGGCCGACGCGGCCGCCGTTGGTGATCTTCGGGCGGGCCGCTTCGATCAGGCAGAGGTCGGTCGAGGTGCCGCCGGCGTCGAGCGTCACCAGGTCGGGAAAGCCGGGCAGTTCGGCGATCACCGCGCTGCCGAGCGCGCCGGCGGCCGGGCCGGACAGCGCGGTCGTGATCGGCTTGCGCATGACCTGATCCGGGCTGGCGACGCCGCCGGACGACTGCATCACCAGAAACGGCTTCTCGGCGAGCTTGGCGCCGAGCTCCTCACGGATGCGGTCGAGGTAGCGGCTCATATGCGGCTTGATGAACGCGTCGACCAAGGTCGTCACCGCGCGCTCGTATTCGCGGTACTCCGGCAGCACCTCGCAGGAGAGCGACAGCGTGCAGCCGGGATATTCCTGCGCCACGATCTCCGCGACCCGGCGCTCATGCGCGGGGTTGGCGTAGGCGTGGATCAGGCAGACCCCGATTGCGGTCACGCCGGCGTCGCGAAAATAGCGCGCCGCTTCGCGCACGCTCGCCTCGTCGAGCGGCCGCAGCACGGCGCCGAGAAAATCGAGCCGGCCGCCGACCTCACGCACGTGGCGCAGCGGCACGATCCGCTCCGGCTTCACCCAGAAATACGAGTTGCCGTAGCCCTCCGGCACCGCCTGGCGGGCGATCTCGAGAATATGGCGGAAGCCTTCGGTCACGATCAGGCCGAGGCCCTCGATCTCGCCCTGCAGCAGCGCGTTGGTCGCGACCGTGGTGCCGTGGGCGAGCACGGCGAGATCGTCGACGCTGGCGTTCGATTGGCCGAGGATGGCGTTGACGCCGCGAACGAGCGCAATCGCCGGATTAGCCGGCGTCGAGGAGACCTTGGTGACGCGCATCGCGCCCGAGGCATCATCGACGCAGACGATATCGGTGAAGGTGCCGCCGGTGTCGATCCCGATCCGCAGGCTGGCTCGCTTGCCATTCATGCCGTCACGCTCGCAACTTGTAGGGTGGGCTGAGCGGAGCGAATCCCACGCCGAAACTGCCGATGGTGAAGACGTGGGCACGGGCGCTCCGCGCCTTTGCCCACCCTACGCACATTGCTTTTTCGGATCATGCTCTAGCGTGGAGGCGGTGAGGCCGCAATTGACCGAGGGCGCCCTTTAGCTACTCTGCCCCGCAACGCCGGCGCAGTCCGGCGTGTCCGCCGAGGGAGACAGGCCGGTGACCAGCATACGCCCGCTGACCGAAATCCTGCCGAAGGAGATGACCGAGCTGCGGGTGCGGCCGCTCTTTATTCTCCTCCTTGAAGTGCAGCCGGCGATCAATGTCGGCAAGACGCCGGGCGTCGACCGCCGCGTCGGCGTCATCACCGGCGGCCGCTTCGAGGGCGAGCGGCTGCGCGGCACGCTCCTTCCCGGCGGCAGCGACTGGCAGGCGGTCCGCCACGGCGACGGCGCCTGGATGCTCAACGTGCGCATCGTGCTCAAGACCGATGGCGGTGCGATCATCGGCATGCCCTATACCGGCATTCGCCACGGTCCGCAGGAGGTGCTCGATCGCATCGCCCGCGGCGAGACGGTCAAGGCGACCGACTACTATCTGCGCATCACCGGCTCGTTCGAGACCGCGTCGGAGAAATATGGCTTTCTCAACAGCATGCTCTGCGTCGGCGTCGGCCACCGGCTGCCCGAGGGGCCGGTCTATCAGGTGTTCGAAATTCTGTAGATGACGCGGACGTTGGAGTGACCTCAGATCGGCGGAGCGGGGGACGCCATGTCGGGCTACATGCAGAACTTCGATCTCACCAACGGCGTCAATGTCCTGCGC
>JASHXX010000160.1 GCA_030043335.1 Xanthobacteraceae bacterium | reverse complement strand
CAAGTGCATGTAAATCATCCCCGAACGGAGTTCACCAATGCAGCATGAGCTGTGCAAGATCGCCGACGTGCCGGCCAGCGGCAGCCGCGTCGTTCCCTTCTTCGGCCGTGAGGTTCATGTCTATCGCCACGGCGACCGCTTCCGCGCCGTCGCCAATGTCTGCGTGCATCTCGGCGGGCCGCTCGACTGCAAGGACGGCAAGTTCGTTTGCCCCTAGCGCACAATGCGAGCTTCGACATGGCGACCGGCGAGCGGATCGACGGGCCGGCGCGCAAGGGCGCGACGCTGATGACGCTGCCGACCCGCGTTGACGGCGACGCGCTTCTCTACGTCTGGGGCGAATGACCGTGGCGGGCCTCACCCTCATCAGCCACCATCTTTGTCCCTATGTGCAGCGCGCGGTGATCGCGCTTGAGGAAAAGCAAGTCCCCTTCGAACGCATCGAGGTCGACTTGGCCGCCAAGCCGGACTGGTTCAAGGCCGTTTCCCCTCTGGGCAAGACCCCGGTCCTCAGGGTCGGCGCGGCGGCGATCTTCGAGAGCGCAGTGATCCTCGAATAACTGGAGGAGACCCAGCCGCGTCCGCTGCATCCAAAGGATCCGTTGCGTCGCGCCGAGCATCGCTCCTGGATCGAGTTTGGCTCTGCCGTGCTCAATGACATTGCCGGGCTCTATACCGCGCCGGACGACGCGGCCTTTGCCGGCAAGGCCAAGGCGCTGTCCGAAAAATTCGTTCGCCTCGAAGATCGCCTCGAGGCTCCGCCCTACTTCGATGGCGCCGCCTTCTCGCTGGTCGACGCCGTTTTCGGTCCGGTGTTCCGCTATTTCGACGTCTTCGACCGCATCGGCGACTTCGGCATTCTTAACGGCAAGCCCAAGGTAGCCGCCTGGCGCGAGGCGCTGGCGGCAAGACCGTCAGTCCGCGCCGCGGTGACGCCGGGCTACGATACTCGGCTCTCGGTATTTCTGCAGGCGAGGAAATCGCACTTGTCCCGTCTGATGGCATAGGCCGAGAGACACTTGGCGCTACTCAACGGCGCGCATTGGCAGGCTGCGCATTCGGTGCGAGCATGCGGGCATCCCTTCCGACGAGGACCGCATGCCCGCACCAAAACCTCCAGCCTTCGAGACCTTGAGTCTGCATGCCGGGCAGCATCCCGATCCGGTCACCCATGCGCGCGCGGTGCCGATCTACCAGACGACGTCATACCTTTTTGACGACGCCGATCATGCCGCGGGGTTGTTCAATCTCGAGCGCGCCGGGCACATCTACACGCGCATTTCCAATCCGACGACGGCGGTTCTGGAGGAGCGGCTCGCCGCGCTCGAGGAAGGCGTGGGCGCCGTGTGCACGGCAAGCGGCATGGCGGCAATGCATCTCGCCATCGCCACGCTGCTTGGCGCCGGCGACCACATCGTCGCCTCGGCCTCGCTCTATGGCGGCAGCATCAACCTCCTGACCCACACATTGCCGCGCTTCGGCGTGACCACGACATTCATCAAGCCGCGCGACCATGACGGGCTGCGCGCCGCCATCAAACCGAACACGCGGCTCGTCATCGCCGAGACCATCGGCAATCCCGGCCTCGAGGTGTTGGATATCCCCAAGGTGGCCGAGATCGCGCACGCCGCCGGCGTCCCGCTCCTGATCGACAACACCTTCGCCACGCCCTATCTCAGCCGGTCGATTGTGCTCGGCGCCGATATCGTCATGCACTCGACTACGAAATGGATCGGCGGGCACGGCGTCGCGATCGGCGGCGTGATCGTCGACGGCGGACGCTTCGACTGGGAAGCTTCCGGCAAATTCCCGACGCTGACACAGCCCTATGCCGGCTATCACGGCATCGTCTTTGCCGAGGAGTTCGGCCCGGCCGCCTTCATCATGCGCGCGCGCGCCGAGGGGCTGCGCGATTTCGGCGCGTGCCTCTCTCCGGCCAACGCCTTCTACCTGCTCCAGGGCGTGGAGACGCTCGCCTTGCGCATGGAGCGCCATATGGCGAACACCGCGGCTGTGGTCGAATTCCTGAGCAAAAACCCGGCGATCGACTGGGTGCTGCATCCCTCGCTCGCGACGCATCCCGATCACGCGCTGGCGGGGAAGCTGTTGCCCAAGGGCGCCGGCTCGATCGTGAGCTTCGGCATCAAGGGCGGACGCGCCGCCGGGCGCAAATTCATCGAGGCGGTGCGGCTCGCGAGCCACCTCGCCAATGTCGGTGACGCCAAGACCCTGGTGATCCATCCGGCGAGCACCACGCACCAGCAAATGGACGCTGCTGCACTTGCCGCCGCCGGCGTCGGCGAGGGACTGGTGCGGCTCTCGATCGGGCTTGAAGCCGCGGTGGACATCATCGACGATTTCGCGCAGGCGCTGCGCGCTTCACAGAAGGCCTGAGCATGCGTCTCATCGTCGACGGCAATGAGACTTTCGCGGCGACGGGCGGCCGCGACTTCGATCCGACGTTGCCGGCGGTCGTGTTTCTGCACGGCGCCGGGCTCGATCATTCGGTGTGGGCGTTGCTCGCGCGGGCATTCGCGCATCACGGCTTAAGCGTGCTCGCGCCCGATCTTCCCGGCCATGGCCGCTCGGCGGGCGC
>JASHXX010000159.1 GCA_030043335.1 Xanthobacteraceae bacterium | reverse complement strand
GCGCCCAATGTGAAGGGGCGCCATAGCACGGTCCGGCCGCATCGCTCGGCCAAAGCTTCGATTTCAAGCGCGGCGAAATAAGCGTAGCTCGACGCAAAATCGAACCAGAATTCGATCGGCGCCCCACCGCGTCCTTTTGCCCGGCTCATTTGCCGTCGTCCCAGTATATCCAGCCGAGTGGAGCAGAATCTTTTCGGAGAACTGGTTTCTATTTCTCCGGATCATGCCTCTCACGTCGCCGAGCCGCCAAAGCCATGCGGCGGCGGCGAAATCACCTGAGCGCCGGACGGGGTGACGCGCAATACCGCGAGCCCGCGCTCATTGGTGCCGTCGGATCGGAAGCGGAACAGCCCGTCGAGACCGGTGAAGCCTGACGGATTGGTCAGAACCTGCGCGCTGAAGCGCTGCGGCCCTTGCGTCTTCACCAGCGCCGCGACGAGCGCGACCGCGTCATACGCCAACGTCGCGGTGCGCGCAGGCTCCTGACTGTAGCGGGTACGATAGCGTGCCGCGAAGTTGCGGAACCCGGCGGCGTCCGGTGCCGCGTACCAACCGCCGTCGAGCGCCGGCGTCGAATAAATGCGTTGGTCATCCCAAAGCCCGGTGCCGAGGAGTTGGATCTTCTTGGTGTTGACGCCGTTCGCGACCAGCGCCTGTACCACGTCGGGCACCGCGTCACCGCCGTCGGGGATGAACAGCGCGTCGGCGCGCCCCGCCGCCTGAGCGACGGTCTTCGTCGGCCCGGCCATCGCCGCCTTGTCGTGGGCGTAGCGCTCGAGTGCGACGATCTGGCCGCCGCGGCGCGCAACGGACTGCTTGAATGCCGCTTCAACCACCGTGCCATAGGGATTGTCCGGCACCAGCGCCGCATAGGAGCGCTTCCCGGCCGACGCCGCATATTGCACGATGCGCGCGACGTCGGATTCCGGCAGGAAGCTCAGGAGATAGACACCGCTCGAGGCGACATTGGCGTCGGTCGAAAACGCGATCACCGGCACATTGCGCGAGCGCGCTACCTGGCCGACGGCACTGACCGATTGGGCAAACAGCGGGCCGAGGATGATCTCGGCACCACCGTCGAGCGCTTGCTGTGCACCCGCTCGCGCCGCGTCGGGATTACCGGCGTCGTCCTTCACCAGGAGCTGGATATTGGGCGAATTGAATTCGGCCAGCGCCATTTCGGCGGCGTTGCGCATCGCCTGCCCGGCAATGCCGGCATTGCCGCCGGCCGATAGCGGCAGGATCAGCCCGACGCTGACTTGACCGGTGCCGAGCGTCGCGCCGGGCGCCTCCGCGTTTTGCGCCGGCGGCGTGCTCGAGGAAAAGGACGGTAACGAAGATAAACTCCCGGAACAGCCCGCCAGCAACGTACCGGCCGTTGCCAGCAGCCCCGCAAGCGAGCGGCGCCGTGTCGGCATGGCGGCCGACCCTTGAACCGACGATTCCGCGGGCAAGGCGGTTCTCCTCACGGCGGCCTGTACGCCGGTTACCATAGGCATCGCCAATCTGTCATTCTGGCGGCGAATGGTTAACCAAATAAAAAGGATTATGAATGGATAGCGCCATGACGGCAAAGCAGGCCGCGGCTAGAGTGGCGAGGATGAGCAGTGCGGTTGCCAGCCCGTCCGGCCGGCACGACGGCCGTGAGCGGCGCTACACCCTCGGTGGCCACCCGGTCGACGTCCCTGCACTCGCGCCTGGACTGCATGTCATCGCGACCCCGATCGGCAATCTCGGCGACATCACGCTGCGCGCGCTTGCGGCGCTTGCCGGCGCCGACGTCATCGCCTGCGAGGACACGCGCGTGACCCGCAAGCTCCTCGACCGCTACGCCATCGCCACGCCGCTGACGCCCTATCACGACCACAATGCCGCCAAGGCACGGCCGGCGCTGCTGCGGCGGCTCGCCGAGGGCGCGGCGGTCGCGCTCGTCTCCGATGCCGGCACCCCGCTGGTCTCGGACCCCGGCCTGAAACTTGTCCAGGCCGCGAAGGACGCCGGACATGCAGTCACCGCGCTGCCCGGCGCCTCGGCGCTCCTTGCCGCTTTGGCGGTCGCCGGCCTGCCGACCGATCAGTTTTTGTTTGCCGGCTTCCTGCCACCCAAAACGGTCGCGCGGCGCGCACGCATCGCCGAACTCGCACGCATCCCGGCGAGTCTGGTTTTGTTTGAAACCGGGCCCCGGATCGCTGCCGCGCTGAGCGACCTCGCCGCGGGCCTCGGCCCGCGCCAGGCGGCGCTCTGCCGCGAACTCACCAAGATCCATGAAGAGGTCCGCCGCGCGGACCTGGAGACGCTGGCGCGAGATTACGCCGTAGGTGAAATCCGCGGCGAGATTGTTCTCGTCGTCGGACCGCAGCAGCAGCGACGGCCCGATGCCGTAGACACTGACGCTTTGTTGCGGCAGGCGCTGGCGCGAACCTCGCTCAAGGACGCCGTCGGCGAGGTCGCGAGCGCAACCGGGCTGCCGCGGCGCGAGCTCTACCAGCGCGCCCTCGCGCTGGCGAAGAACACCAGCGAGGAGACCGGCGATGGCGCGCCGCGCTGAACCGGTCGAGCGCAGCGCGGCGCCGCGGCCCGAACGGATCGCGGCGTTCCGGCTGGGACTTTCGGCCGAGAGCCGTGCCGCCATGCTCCTCATTGCCAAGGGCTTCCGGATCGCGGCCCGGCGCTGGAAAACCCCGCTCGGCGAAATCGACATCATCGCGCGGCGCCGCGGCACGCTGGTCTTCGTCGAGGTCAAGGCGCGCGACCGCCGCGACGAGGCGGCCGAGGCCGTGACCGAGCGCACGCGGCAGCGAATCGTCGCCGCGGCCGAGCTTTGGCTCACTCGCCATCCCGACGATGCCGACCGCGACATCCGCTTCGACGTTATGCTGGTCGCGCCCGGCAGGCTGCCGCAGCACATCGTTAATGCTTTCGATGAGACCGGCTGAACGCCGCCGCGCCCGGTAGCTGTCGGCGGAAAAATTGCGTAGACCTTTGCCCCCAATCGGGCCGATGCCCAGTTTAGTCCCAGCCCCGATCGACCGATGCGCCTGAACGTTGCCGTGCAGATGGACCCGATCGAGCGGATCAACATCCGCGGCGACTCGACGTTTGCGCTGTTGCTCGAAGCGCAGAGCCGCGGCCATGCGCTGTCCTACTACACGCCCGACCGGCTCATCCTGCGCGACGGCAAAGTGTCGGCGATGGTTAAGCCGCTCGAAGTGCGCGATGAAGCCGGGAGCCATTTCACGCTCGGCGAGCCGCGGCCCGCCGATCTTTCCGCGTTCGACGTAGTGCTCTTGCGCCAGGACCCGCCGTTCGATCTCGCTTACATCACCTCGACCCATATGCTTGAGCGCATCCATCCGCGCACGCTGGTGGTCAACGATCCGGCGCATGTCCGCAATGCGCCGGAGAAAGTTTTCGTCACCGAATTTCCCGAGCTGATGCCGCCGACGCTCGTCACCCGCGACCTCGAGGCGATCAAGGCGTTCCGCGCCGAGGTCGGTGACATCGTAATGAAGCCGCTTTACGGCAAGGGCGGCGAGGCGGTGTTCCGCGTCGGCCGCGAAGATCTCAATTTCGGCTCGCTCTACGATCTGTTCGCGACGATGTTCCGCGAGCCCTGGGTGGTGCAGAAATTCCTGC
>JASHXX010000158.1 GCA_030043335.1 Xanthobacteraceae bacterium | reverse complement strand
ATCACCGTCACCGGCAAGGGCAACAAGCAGCGCATCGTACCGGTGCTGCCGCAGGTAGCGGCGCTCGTCGTCGACTATCTCGCGCTCTGCCCCTACGAGCTCGCCGACCGGGATCCGCTGTTCGTCGGCGCCAAAGGCGGACCGCTGCCGGCACGCGTCATCCAGCTGGCGATGGCGCGGCTGCGCGGCGCGCTCGGCCTTGCCGAGACCGCGACGCCGCATGCGTTGCGGCATTCCTTCGCCACGCATCTCCTCGCTCGCGGCGGCGATCTGCGCTCGATCCAGGAATTGCTCGGCCATGCTTCGCTGGCGACGACGCAGATCTATACCGAGGTCGACGCCGAGCGCCTGATCGCGGCTTATCGCGCGGCCCATCCGCGCGACTGAGCGAAATTCATGCTAGTCGTCATTCCGGCGCGCCGCGCAGAGCGGGCAGCCCCCGGAATGACGAATGAGGGGCCGAACAACATGGCGGAAGCACACGAGCAGATGGAGCATGCCGAGCACGCCGAGCATGCCTCGCACGAGAACCGCAGGATCGCGCTCTTGATCGCGGTGCTGGCGCTGTTCCTCTCTTTCTCCGAGACGCTCGGCAAGAGCGCGCAGACCGAGGCGATCAGCGCCAATGTCGAATCCTCGAATCTGTGGGCGTTCTTCCAGGCCAAGACCATTCGCATGACGCAGGTGAAGACCGCCGCCGAGGAGCTGAAGCTCGAAGCTGCGGTCGCGAGCGATGCGGCGGCGAAGTCGGCCATGGATAAGCAGATCGAGGCCTGGCAGAAGACCGCGGCGCGCTACGAATCCGAGCCCGAGACCCACGAAGGCCGCAAGGAGCTGTCCGAGCGCGCCAAGGAGGCGGAGGAAAGCCGCGATCTCGCGCTCGCCAAATATCACCACTACGAACTCGCCTCGGCGGCGTTCCAGATCGGCATTGTGCTCGCTTCGGCGGCGGTGATCACCGGCGCCGTCGCGCTCGCCTGGCTTAGCGGCGCGCTCGGCGTCGTCGGCCTTGTCATCATGGGGCTCGGCGTCTACGCGCCGCATGCGCTCTATCTAGCCCACTTGCTCTAGGTTGCAGCGGAGCGGCGATGATCTCGCGCGGCAAGGCGGAGAAGCGGCAAGCGCGCAGCCGGCGGCTCTCGGCGGCGCTGCGCGAAAACCTCAAGCGGCGCAAGGCGCAAGCACGCGGCCGCGCCGAAAACGTCACCAGCGAGGACGTCGGCGCGCCGGCGCCAAGCCCGCCGTCATCTCCCGACTTTCGCCGCAATCGGGGCAGCGAGTAGGATTTTCGGCCCGGGGATGAGGCTTTAGGGGGCACCAATGGACCGTATCCGCATCGTCGGTGGGCGGCGTCTCACCGGGACGATACCGATCTCTGGAGCCAAGAACGCCACGCTTCCCTTGATGATCGCGAGCCTCCTTACCGAGGAGACGCTCGTTCTCGATAATGTGCCGCGACTCGCCGACGTCGTGCTGCTGCAGCGTATCCTCGGCAATCACGGCGTCGACGTCATGGTCAGCGGCAAGCGTCCCGGCGAGACCGCCGACCACGGCCAGACTCTGCACGTTTCCGCAGCCAATATCGTCGATACCACGGCGCCCTATGAGCTGGTCTCGAAAATGCGCGCGAGCTTCTGGGTGGTCGCGCCGCTCGTCGCACGCATGGGACAGGCGCGGGTGTCGATGCCCGGTGGCTGCGCCATCGGTACGCGGCCGGTCGATCTCCTGATCATGGCGCTCGGACGGCTTGGCGCCGACATCGAAATCGACGGCGGCTATGTGGTCGCGACCGCGCCGAACGGATTGAGGGGCGGCGAGATCATCTTTCCCAAGGTCACCGTCGGCGGCACCCACACCGCGATCATGGCGGCTTCGCTCGCCAAAGGCACGACCGTGATCGAGAACGCCGCGCGCGAGCCGGAGATCGTCGACGTCGCCGATTGCCTCAACAAGATGGGCGCGCGCATCTCCGGCGCCGGCACCCAGCGCATCGTCGTCGAGGGTGTCGCCAAACTTAGCGGCGCGCGCCACGCCGTGCTGCCCGACCGCATCGAGACCGGAACCTACGCCATGGCAGCGGCGATGGCCGGCGGCGACATCTTCCTGCAGAACGCACGCGCGGAGCTCCTTCAGGCGGCGCTGGACGTGTTGCAGCAGACCGGCGTGACGGTCACCTCGACCAACCAGGGCATCCGCATCGCGCGCAATGGCGCCGACCTCGTCCCGGTCGAGGTGACGACGGCGCCGTTCCCCGCCTTTCCGACCGACCTGCAGGCCCAGCTGATGGCGCTGATGACGCGGGCGCGCGGCACCTCGCGCATCGTCGAGACGATCTTCGAGAACCGCTTCATGCACGTGCAGGAGCTGGTACGGCTCGGCGCCCGCATCCAGCTCGACTGCGAGCGCGCGACGATCGAAGGCGTCGAGCGGCTCAAGGGCGCGCCGGTGATGGCGACCGACCTGCGTGCCTCCGTGTCGCTGGTCATCGCCGCGCTCGCCGCCGAGGGCGAGACCATCGTCAACCGGGTCTATCACCTCGACCGCGGCTTTGAGCGGCTGGAGGACAAGCTGGCGCGCTGCGGCGCGGAGATCGAGCGCCTGTCGGGGTAGTCAGGGTGCGCCTTCGGCGTCACGGCCGGACCCGGCGGGCGCGACGCCGCGCCGATCCAAGGTGCGTGGCAATAACGGCCGGCATGGCTTATCTGTGAGGGCGAAACACCGCGCCCAGAACCGCCGGAGCCGTGCATGCCATCTGCCCCTCCCCCAATCTCGCTCGTCGATCGCACCGGGCTCGACCGGACCCGCCTCGCGAAAATCATCTCCCGCGGTCTCGACGGCGCCGACGACGGCGAGCTTTTTCTCGAATATCGCCAGGCCGAAATGCTGGTGTTCGACAATGGCCGGCTCAAGCAGGCGACCTACGACACATCGCAAGGCTTCGGGCTGCGCGCCGTAAAGGACGAAGCGGTCGGCTATGCGCATGCCTCCGACGTGTCGGAGGCGGCGATCGCGCGGGCCGCCGACGCGGTGCGCGCGGTCAAGGGCGGCTATTCCGGCCGCTACGCCGCGCCCCCGGCGCGCAGCAATGTGAAGCTCTATGGCGAGGAATCCCCGCTGGCGAGCCCCGCGTTCGAGGCCAAGGCGCGGCTTCTCGAAACCATCAACGCTTACGCGCGGGCCAAGGATCCGCGCGTGCGTCAGGTCTCGGTCAGCCTAGGCGCGACATGGCAAGCGGTGGAGGTGGTCCGCGCAGATAGCGAAACCTATCGCGACATCCGGCCGCTGGTGCGCATCAATGTTACGGTTGTGGTCGGCGACGGCGACCGCCAGGAGGTCGGCAGCGCCGGCTATGGCGGCCGCGAGGGCTATGAGCGCTTCATCGCCGCCGAAACTTGGCAGGGCGCGGTCGACAATGCGGTGCGCCAGGCGCTCACCAATCTCGAAGCGGTGCCGGCGCCGGCCGGCGAAATGGACGTGGTGCTGGGGCCCGGCTGGCCCGGCGTGATGCTGCATGAGGCCGTCGGCCATGGGCTCGAGGGCGACTTCAATCGCAAGAAGACGTCGGCGTTCGCCGGGCTGATGGGACAGCGCGTCGCCGCCAAGGGTGTCACCGTCGTCGATGACGGCACCATGGCGCTGCGCCGCGGCTCGCTCTCGATCGACGACGAAGGCACACCGACGAACCGCACCGTGCTGATCGACGACGGCATCCTCGTCGGCTACATGCAAGACCGTCAGAATGCCCGGCTCATGGGCATGACGCCGACCGGCAATGGCCGGCGCGAAAGCTTCGCCCACGTGCCGATGCCGCGCATGACCAACACCTACATGCTCGCCGGCACGCGCGATGCGCAGGAGATCATCGCCTCGGTCAAGGACGGCATCTACGCCGTCCATTTCGGCGGCGGTCAGGTCGAGATCACCTCCGGCAAATACGTGTTCGAATGCACCGAGGCCTACCGGATCGAGAATGGCAAGCTCGGCGCACCGATCAAGGGCGCGATGCTGATCGGCAACGGCCCGACCGACCTCAACCGCATTTCGATGATCGGCAACGATCTCAAGCTCGACGAGGGCATCGGCACCTGCGGCAAAAACGGCCAGGGCGTGCCGGTCGGCGTCGGCCAGCCGACTTTGCGCATCGACCGCATCACCGTCGGCGGCACCGGCTAAAATCGCTACCGCACGACGCCGGAAATGCAGCAGGGCCGGTGGCGCGGCGGCTTGATCGCGTCCTTGAGGTAGCAGCGCGGGCTGCTGGTGCCGTAGCCGGCGCGGCGATAAGTCCAGGCGCGGCATTGCGATTCGGCCTTGCAGGCTTCGGCGCAGGGCTTTCCTTCGGCGTCGGCGGCGGGCTCGAACGAGCGATAATCGCCGCCGATGCGGTCGATCGAATATTCGAGATCGCCGAGCTTCGGCTCGATGACGCCGGCGCCGCGCACGCCCGATACGCAGCAGCTCGCGGCGACCCGCGGGACGACTTCCCGCTTAAGCGAGCACATCGCCGGCCCGCCGGAAGCCGGCGGGTACGAAAAGCTCCAGGACTTGCAGGCCTTGTCGCGCTCGCACCGCGTCGCGCACACCGCGGGGTCGCCGTTCGTGACCGGGGCGCTGGCGAAATCGCCGCCCGGCCGA
>JASHXX010000157.1 GCA_030043335.1 Xanthobacteraceae bacterium | reverse complement strand
AGCGCAGCCTCGCCGTCGCGTTCGCGCTCATGGTCGCGCTGCTCGTCGCGGCGCCGTTCGTGGTCTATCCGGTGTTTCTGATGCAGGCGCTGTGTTTCGCCCTGTTCGCCTGCGCGTTCAACCTCCTGATCGGCTATGTCGGCCTGATCTCGTTCGGCCACGCCCTGTTCTTCGGCTGGGCGAGCTATGTGACCGCGCACGCCGCCAAGGTGTGGGCGCTGCCGCCGGAGCTCGCGATCCTGCTGGGCACCGCCGTTGCCGCGGTGCTCGGCGTCATCGCCGGCGGGCTGGCGATTCGCCGTCAGGGCATCTACTTCGCCATGATCACGCTGGCGCTGGCGCAGATGATGTATTTCTTCGCGTTGCGGGCGAAATTCACCGGCGGCGAGGATGGTATCCAGGGCGTGCCGCGCGGCCGCCTGTTCGGGCTGTTTGATCTTTCCCACGAAGCGACCATGTACGTCTTCGTGCTGGTGGTCGTGCTCGCCGGGTTTTTGCTGGTCTATCGGATCATCAATTCGCCGTTCGGCGAAGTCCTCAAGGCGATCCGCGAGAACGAGCGGCGCGCGGTCTCGCTGGGCTACCAGACCGAGCGCTACAAGCTCGTCGCCTTCGCGCTGTCGGCGACGCTCGCCGGGCTCGCCGGATCCATCAAATCGCTGGTGTTTCAGCTCGCCTCGCTCACCGACGTGCATTGGACCATGTCGGGCGACGTCGTCCTGATGACGCTGCTCGGCGGCCTCGGCACGGTTTTTGGCCCGGTGGTCGGCGCCTTCCTGGTCATCGCCATGCAGAATTATCTGGCGCCGTTCGGCCAATGGGTGCTGGTGATTCAGGGCGCGATCTTCGTCACTTGCGTGCTGGCGTTCCGGCGCGGGATTGTGGGCGAGATCGCGAACCGGATGCGAATCCGTCTTTAGGCGGGCGCGGATTCCACGCGAACTTATCCACAGGCCGGCCGATCCGGCGAGCGCTCTATGCACAGCTGTGTCGGCCCTCGAGTTTGCATTTTCGTTGCAAACCGTCCTGCACCGGTGAACATGGCTAAGGCTGCGATTCTACAGGCGCTTTCGGCTTCATGTCGGCACGGCTTCCTCGGCCGCACGACACTATTGCGCGCAGTTGGCTCGCGCTGGCCGAGCGTCGTATCGCGCATTTCACCGAGCTTCGCGACAGCGGCCGCTGGCGTCACTACTACGCGCGGCCGGCGGAAATCCAGGAAGCGGCGGGAAGCGGTTCGCGCCCGCGACGAGTGGGCAAGAATCGCCGGCGTCGGGCCGGCGCCAGGCGGCGCAGCACTGTGATTTTCAAGCCCGCTCCAAGGCGCCTCAGCGGACGCGGTTGCCGCCGATCGATAATTGCGCGTAGCGGCCGGCGCCATCCTGGCTGAGATCGCCGGTGACCGGCTTGTTGAATTCCATGCCGACGATGGCGCTACGGCGCGCCCCCGAGATCAGATTGTCGGCAATCACCGCCGCGCCGGCGCCCGGCGCCACCGAGACCGCAATGCCGTAGTCCGCGCCGCGGATCACGTTCGCGCTGATCGAGACGTCGCGCAGATAGCGTCCCCAGCCGGCGGCGATCCCGATATTCGGCGCGTTCTCCACGACATTGCCGGTCACCGCAGTGTCGGCCTCGACGCCGATGCCGATACCGGCGCCATCGTTCGGGTCGGTGCCGGGCGGCCGGCGATCGACGAGATTGCGGATGAGGTTGCCATGCACCACCGCGAGCCGACCGCCCTCGTTGAAGTTGGTGACCGACACGCCGATTGCGGCGCCGTCGACGACGTTGTCGGCGATCACGGCGCCGGCGAAGCCGAACTCGGCGTAAAGCGCGACCTCGCCAAGGCCGCTGCAGGTATTGCCGACGACCTGCAGATTCGACGCCTTGTTGCCGCGCACCGCCGAGAACGCCGCGTTGCGGATGCGGTTGCCGCGCACGATGACGTTGTCGGCGCGAAAGACGTTGATGGCGTTGCCATACTGGCCGGAGCCGCCGGCCCGGTTCGAGATATTCTCGATGCGGTTGTCGACGACGAGGGTGCCGTCATCGCCGGCCGCGCTGCGCCACACCAGGATGCCGCCGTTGCCGGCGCCGCGGACGGTGTTGCCGGCGATCCGCAGCCCGCTGGCGTCGAGCGAGAAGATCGCGGCGTCGGCGGCGCTGATGGAATTGCCGGTGACCTCGCCCTCGATCGCTTCGAGCGTCACGCCATTGCGGCCGGCATTGACGATTTCGCAATCGGCGATGCGCAGGAAGCGGCCGTGAGCGAAATGCAGGAGCCCGTTCTGGCCCGGCAGCGGAATGGCGTTGCCGTCGAGGATGAGGCCGCTCAGGCGGATGTAGTCGCTGCCGGTCGCCGTCAGCATGAACGGGCCGCCGGCCATCAGGATGCGGGTCGCGCCGGCAACGCCGGCGATGGCGGCATAGGGCGGAAGCTTGAGCGAACCGGCGCGATAGAAACCGGGCGCGAGGTTGAGGACGGCGCGCGCAGCCGCGGCGCGATCGATGGCGCGCTGGAACGCCGTTGACTGGTCCTCGGCGGCGTTCGGCCACAGCCCGAGCGTGGTCGCATCGATGCGCGCGAGCGGCGCGTCATCGCCAATGGAATTCGCGGTCTCGCGGGCGAGCGTCGGCGTTGCCGCGGTGGTCGAGGCCGCGCCGGCCAAGATCGCGAACAGGCCGCGGCGGTTGATGGGCATGAGTTGGCGCCTCCTGACGCGTGATGCCAATCCCATCAAGCGGCGTGCCACAAGCCCGTCCCGCCGCGGCACAGCCGGCGTTTTCACGGGCAAGGTTAATGGCGGCTGGTGGCAACCGCGTCGCCCCGGCGACGCAGGTCAGCGTCCGAGCATGTCGGCGATCTCTTGGACGGCGGCGGCAGGCGCGAGGCGCCCGGCCGCGACCTCGGCCTCGAGCCGCGGCAGCGCCGCCTTGAGCGTGCGATCGGAGCGCAGCGGCGCGAACAGGCGCTCTTCAAGCATCGTCCACATCCATCTCACCCGTTGCTCGCCGCGGCGCGCCCCTAGCTCGCCGGAGGCTTCGAGTTTTTTGCGATGGTCGAGGATGTGCGCCCACAGCTCCGCGATCCCGACGCCGGTGAGCGCCGAATAGGTGACGACCGGTGGCGACCAGTTCGGCGAGCGCGGCGCCAGGATATGCAGCGCGGCGCGATATTCGGCGGCCGCCGCCTTGGCGCGGCCAATGTTGTCGCCGTCGGCCTTGTTGACCGCGATCATGTCGGCGAGTTCGACGACGCCCTTTTTCAGTCCCTGCAGTTCGTCGCCGGCGCCGGGCAGCATGAGCAGGAGAAAAAAATCGGTCATGTCGGCGACCGCGATCTCCGATTGGCCGACGCCGACGGTCTCGACCAGCACCACGTCGTGGCCGGCGGCCTCACAAAGCAGCATGGTCTCGCGCGTCTTGGCGGCGACGCCGCCGAGCGTGCCGGAAGCCGGCGAGGGGCGGATGAACGCGTTGGCGTCATTGGCGAGGTGCGCCATGCGGGTCTTGTCGGCGAGGATCGATCCGCCGGTGCGCCGCGAGGAGGGATCGACCGCAAGCACCGCGACCTTGTGGCCTTGCCCGGTGAGCATGCTGCCGAGCGCGTCGATGGTCGTCGACTTGCCGACGCCCGGCGCGCCGGTGATGCCGACGCGCACCGCCTTGCCGGTCGCCGGCAGGAGCGCCTGGGTGAGCGCAGCCGCGGTGCGGCGGTGATCGGCGCGCTTGCTCTCGATCAGCGTGATCGCGCGCGACAGCACGGTGCGATCGCCCGAGCCGATGGCGCGGGCGAGGCGGGAGACCTCCTCCGGCTCGTTGCGTGCAGGCATCAACGTCCTCGGCGCCAGCGCCGATCGCATCCTATACTGACACCCGGTTTAGAGCATGATCCGGAAAAAGCCGGCCCCCGGACGTGATCGGCGGTGGCAGCCGGTTTCCGAAAAGATCATGCTCCACTGAGCATGATCCGGAACAGTGGAAGCCGGTTTTCCGAAAGATCCTGCTCCACGAAAGAGTTAGCGCGACGATCGCTTCAACAAGAAGCGATCGCGCTTTAGCCGTCGTCATTTAGCGATTTGCAACCACGTCCGCGTCGAGCGCGGACAACGGCGCGCCGCAAGCGCGTTTTAATTTGACAATC
>JASHXX010000156.1 GCA_030043335.1 Xanthobacteraceae bacterium | reverse complement strand
AGAAATAGGGATTGGAATCGTCGATGCCGGGATTACGGTGGCGCGCGCCGGCAAAGCCGTAGCGCACTTCTTCAAGGCCGACTTCCTCCGCGGCCGCCAACAGATCGACGTCCGGATGCTCGGCGCGGTCGAGCGAATCGACCGCATGGTCGGAGACGTAAAGCTCCATCACGCCTTTGCGCAGCCGGTCGAGCCGCTCGCTCCTGGTGCGCACCACCATGCCCTCGGCGACCGGCGTGGTGCACGACGCCGGCGTGCCGGCGCGGCCTTCGATCTCGACCAGGCAGAGCCGGCAGGAGCCGAAAGCCTCCAGCATGTCGGTGGCGCACAGTTTCGGGATCTCGATGCCGGTCTCCATCGCCGCGCGCATGATCGAGGTGCCTTCCGGCACGCTGACCGACTGGCCGTCGACCGAGAGCGTCACCGTCTTCTCCGCCTTGGAGGGCGGCGTGCCATAGTCGATCTCGTGCACGAGGAGGTGCAGGAGCGGCGTTTGCTGTTGAGACGAATCTTGGAGCGCCATGGCGCGTCTCCTATTCAGCGGCTTCCAGGCGCGGCGGCGCGCCGAAATCTTCGGGGAAATGCGCGAGCGCGCTCATCACCGGATAGGGCGTGAAGCCGCCGAGCGCGCACAGCGACCCGAACTTGAGCGTATGACAGAGGTCTGCCAGCAGCGTCGTGTTGGCGGCGCGGTTCTCGCCGCGGACAATGCGGTCGATCACCTCCATGCCGCGGGTCGAGCCGATCCGGCACGGGGTGCACTTGCCGCAAGATTCGATGGCACAGAATTCCATAGCGAAACGCGCCTGCTTGGCCATGTCCACGGTATCATCGAAGACCACGACGCCGCCATGGCCGATCAGGCCCTCGCGCGCGGCAAAGGCCTCGTAGTCGAACGGCGTGTCGAACAGCGCGCGCGGGAAGTAGGCGCCGAGCGGACCGCCGACCTGGACCGCCCGCACCGGCCGGCCACTGCGGGTGCCGCCGCCGACTTCGTCGACGAGTTCGCCGAGCGTGATGCCGAACGCGGTCTCGAACAGGCCGCCATGCTTGATGTTGCCGGCGACCTGGATCGGCATGGTGCCGCGCGACTTGCCCATGCCGAAATCGCGGTAAAACGCCGCGCCCTGGTCCATGATGATCGGCACCGAGGCGAATGACAGCACGTTGTTTATCACCGTCGGCCGGCCGAACAGGCCTTTGTGAGCGGGCAGGGGAGGTTTGGCGCGGACCAGGCCGCGCTTGCCCTCGAGACTGTCGAGCAGCGAGGTCTCCTCGCCGCACACATAGGCGCCGGCGCCGACGCGCACCTCCATGTCGAAGTTGAACGCCGAGCCGGCGATGCGGTTGCCAAGCAATCCGCCGCGCCGTGCCGCCGCGATCGCGGCTTCCATGGTGGCGGCGGCGTGCGGATATTCGGAGCGGATGTAAACGTAGCCTTTGGTCGCGGCGACAGCGATGGCGGCGATCGCCATCCCCTCGATCAGCACAAAGGGATCGCCCTCCATGATCATGCGGTCGGCAAAGGTGCCGCTGTCGCCTTCGTCGGCGTTGCAGACGATGTATTTCTGCGGCGCCAGCGTCTGCGCCACCGTGCGCCATTTGATCCCGGTCGGAAATCCGGCGCCGCCGCGGCCGCGCAAGCCCGACTGGACGACTTCTTCAACGGTTGTCTCGGCGCCAAGCGCCAGCGCGCGCTCGAGTCCCTTGCCGCCACCATGGGCGCGATAATCTTCGAGCGAGCGCGGATCGACCACGCCACAGCGGGCGAAGGTAAGCCGCGTCTGCCGCTTGAGCCACGGAATCTCCTCGCTGAGGCCCTGCCGCAACGGATGCGCGCCGTCGGCGAGGATGGCGCGCAGAAGGCTCTCGGCGTCGGCGGGCGCAACCGGCCCATAGGCTACCCGGCCCACCGGTGTTCCCACCTCGATCATCGGCTCGAGCCAATAGAGCCCGCGCGAGCCGGTGCGCACGATGTCGAGCGCGACGTTGTGACGCGCCGCCGCGGCCCTGATCGCGTCCGCGACCTCCTCGGCGCCGACCGCCAAGGCCCCGGCATCGACCGGTATGAAGAGCCGCAGCGTCATTCCTGCGTCTCCGCCAGCAGGGCGTCGAGACGGCCTTCATCGAGGCGTCCGATCACGCGACCATCGAGCATCGCCGACGGCGCGGTGGCACACAGGCCGAGGCAATAGACCGGCTCGAGGGTGACGCTGCCGTCGGCCGCGGTGCCTCCGATGCGCACGCCAAGCCGCGCCTCGGCACGGGCCGCCAAAGGGTCGCCGCCGGCCGACTGACAGGCCTCGGCGCGGCAGAGCTTAAGCACGTGCCGGCCGGCCGGCTGGCGGCGGAAATCGTGATAGAAGCTGACGACGCCGTGCACCTCGGCGCGGGTGATGTTGAGAATCTCGGCGATCAGCGGCTCGGCCGCGGTGTCGATGTAGCCAAATTCATCCTGCAGGGCGTGCAGGATAGGCAGCAGCGGGCCTTCGCGATGAACGTGTTCGCGGATCACGCGAAGCGCGACCTCCCTGTCCCAGGGAGCGCGGTCTCGGTTGCGGCGGCCTTGTTGCATGCCAGATTGCATGTGAGAGCACCTGCGCTCGCAGCGCACTGCGCGCTGTTCCGCTTATCACGCGGATAAATATGCAGTTTATAGTAATTACGAAACTGCGTCGGACAAACAGGAATTTTGGTGGGCGGCGTCCTTCGCAGTGCAGCAGCCGACGGCACTTAATTTTTGGTATAGAAAAGCAAGGCATGGGCCTCGGCCCATCACGATGCTTTGGCAGCGCGCCGGCGGGCGCTATGCTGCGGCCACACTTATAAAGGGAGGCTCCCGGTGCAGAAACTTGCCGTCCGTCCGTCGCTCGCCGAGCCCGCGCTCGGCGCTTCGCTCGCGCGCGACGCCGAGGCCGCCTCCGCCTATGCGGCCGAGATCGATGAGATCCTGCGCGGCATGGGCCCGAAGCCCGAGCGCAAGGGCGAGAAGCTGGCGGAGGCGGAGACGCTCAGAGCGAGCGCTCGCGCGGTCAAGGAGCGTTTCTTCAGGCGGCACGCGGTCGCGATCTATGACGAGATCACCGGGCATGGCGCGCGCACCTTGCGCATTTCCGAGCTGGTGACGGCGGCGGCCGCCCGCTATCCGGCGCTGCTGCCGACGCCGGAGCGGCTCAAGGAAGAGCGCGCGCTGATGCAGCAGAGCGCCAAAGAAGGCTACGAGGTCGACCAGGGCCTGTTCCTCTCCTACGTGCTCGCCGACCAGCGCTGCGGCATGCATCTCATTCACGCGATGCTCAAGCCCAAGCGCGAGGCGCTGGACCGGCTCGCCGAATTCCGCCGCACCGGATTTGCCGATCTCGGCGAGGCGCAGGTCGAGCGCAAAGGCAAGATCGGCCATGTCACCGTGATCAATCCCAAGTTTCTCAACGCCGAAAGCGACGTCACCACCGGCGCCACTGAAATCGCGATCGATCTCGTCTTGCTCGACGAGCAGATCGAAGTCGGCGTGCTGCGCGGCGGCGTGGTGCAGCACTCGAAATATGCCGGCCGCCGCGTGTTCGATTCCGGCATCAACCTCACCCATCTTTATTACGGCCAGATCTCGTTCGTCGAGTTTCTGATCGAGCGCGAGATGGGGCTAATGCACAAGATCCTGCGCGGGCTGTGGCGCTCGGAATCCTATGACGAGGAATTCGAGGACTACCTCGAGAAGCCGTGGCTCGCGGCGGTCGAGACCTTCGCCATCGGCGGCGGCTGCCAGCTGCTCTGCGTCATGGACCGCGTGCTCGCCGAGCCCGGCTCCTACTTCAATCTGCCGGCGAGCAAGGAGGGCTTCATCCCCGGCGCCGCCAATCTGCGGCTGCCGCGGCTCGTCGGCATCAAGCTCGCGCGCGAGGGCATCTTCTTCGAGCGCGCCTTCAAGGCGGAATCGCCGGAAGGCCGGATGATCTGCGACGCGATCGTTCCGGCCGCCGAGATGGACGCCGCCATCGAA
>JASHXX010000155.1 GCA_030043335.1 Xanthobacteraceae bacterium | reverse complement strand
CCACTACGGCGCGGCGGGCATGAGCCTCTATGGATCGAGCAAGGCCGCCATCAATCTGCTGACCAAAGCGTGGGCGGCCGAATATGGCCCCAAGGGCGTCCGGGTGAATGCGGTCAGTCCCGGACCGACCCGCACCGAAGGCTCGGCTGCCATGGGCGACGCGCTTGAACAGCTCGCGGCACAAGCGCCAGCCGGGCGTCCGGCCGGGCCTGAGGAGATTGCCGAGGCGATCGTCTTCCTGGCGACCGAGCGCGCCAGTTTCGTCGAGGGTGCGATTCTGCCGGTCGACGGCGGCAGAACAGCCATCTAGCGTTAGCGGCGAAGTCGCGAGATCCAAATAGGGAGAAAGCGCATGCCGCGATGATCTGCGCCTGCTGCGTGACCATGGCATCAAGCGCCGCCGCTCGCGGCAGTTATGCTCGAGCCGATAGCGCACGCCCGACTCGCTAACGATCAGCAGAGGCGACAGAAACGGTCGGTGACGAAGCCGCAATTGCGAAACTTCGCTCGATGCCCGGAGGCAAAGCCGCCAACGCATCAGATGGAGATCCGGCCCAGATGAATCGGATCGTGGCTGGCCCGCTCGACTTGGCGCACTTTATATGCCCCGCTCGACATGAGCCGTATATGCCCCGCTCGACATGAGCGGTGCTGCCTGAAATGATCCTGCAAAGGGCCGTGGCCCCGCCGCAGTGCGCCTAACATCGACGGCCCAGCGCAGGAGGGCGATGGCAGACGTCAGTCATTCGGATCGTGCGCGGCTTGTACGGTTCTGGGCGAGTGCGCGTGGATTTTGGTATGGCAAGTCCGCCATGATCGCATGGCCGCTGACGGTCGGCCTTGTGGTCATCGCGGTATTGCAACTCGCCGTGCAATACCGCCTCAACTATTGGAATCGCGATTTCTTCAATGCGCTCGCCCGTCACGATGCCTACGCGCTGTGGCGCCAGGTCGCGGTGTTTGCGCCGCTCGCGATCATGAGTGTCGGCTTGTCCGTGATTTCGGTTTGGACGCGCATGACCACACAGCGCAAATGGCGGCAATGGCTGACCACCGGTATTCTCGGCGACTGGCTCGCCGCCGATCACTATCGCAAGCTCGAAGCGATACGCGGCGAATATAAGAATGCCGAATACCGCATCTCCTACGACGCCAAATTGGCGACGGATTCACCGGTCGATTTGACACTGGGGCTGGTTAATTCAGTGATGACCGCCAGCGTTTTTACCGGCGTGCTATGGTCGGTCGGCGGCCAGCTGACAATTGCCGTCGGCGGCCTGATGGTGACCATTCCGGGGTATCTCGTCATCGGCGCGGTGGCCTATGCGTTTGTCTTCACCGGCGTCATGCTGGTGATCGGCCGTAGCCTGCCGTCGGTCATTCAGATGCAGAGCCAGAGCGAGGCCGAATTTTTGGCGGCAGCCAACGCGATCCGCGAGTCCGGCAGTCAACCGGCTAGCGACCGAGACCTCAAACGGCAGAGCGCAGTTTGGGAAGCGCTGTCGCAGGTGCTGCTGCGCTGGCGTCAACTGCTCTGGCAGTTGATGGGGACGACATTCGTCTCGCAGACCGATCTTTTGATCGCGCCGGTCTTCGGCTGGTTTCTGTGCGTCCCGAAATATCTCGCCGGCAGCGTGACACTCGGCGGATTGACACAAGCCTCGGCCGCCTTCGTGACGGTTCAGGTGGCATTCAATTGGCTGGTCGACAATTATCAGCGCCTGTCGGAATGGCGCTCCGCCGCCGACCGTGTTGCCGTGCTGCTGCTCGCGCTCGATCAGGTCAAACAGTCGGAACCGACAAAGCCGAATGCCCCTTGATCTGGTCCGCGAACCAGCGGAACGATTCCTTCGGCAGCCGGCGCTGGGTTGGATAGTCCACGTAGACGAGTCCGAAGCGCTCGCTGTAGCCCGAGCTCCATTCGAAATTATCCAGCAGCGCCCAGACGAAATAGCCGCGCACGTCGACGCCGGTCGCGATCGCGTCGAACATCGCCGCGGTATAGGCCGTAAGATAAGAGATGCGCGGCTCGTCGGGCACCTTGCCGTCCGGCGTAGGTTTGTCGGCATAGGCTGTGCCGTTTTCCGTCACGTAGATCGGCACGCCGTAGCGCTTATGCATGGTCGTGAGAATTTCGCGGAACGCATCCGGTTCGACCGGCCAGCCCATGGTGGAGCGTGGCACATCCGCAGGCGCGGAGCCGAACCACAATCCGAGCGGATTGTTGTTGCTCGCGACTACATAAACCGGCGAATAGTGGTTCAACCCAAACCAATCAACCGGCCGGCAGATGTGTTCAAAGTCGTCGGGCTTGAGATGAGGCGTCATCAACCCTGCGATTGCGGGCGGATAGACGCCCCGGAACTGCGGATCGGGAAAAGCGAGGTTCCAATAGGCGTCGAGCGTTTCAGCCGCAACCCGATCCTCTGGCTTTTCGGTCGCCGGCCGGCACGGCTGGCAATTGTGAATGGCGCCGAGCGAAGCCTTTTTGACGCTTGCGCGCAGCCGGTCGACCGCGGCGCCATGACCAAGATTCACATGATGAATGGCGCGCAAGAGCATGCTGCGGTCGACGATGCCCGGCGCCTGGCCGCCGAGGCAGAAGCCGAACAGCGTGAACACGCTTGGCTCGTTGAACGTAGCAAAGCGTTTCACCCGGTCGCCGTAGCGATGCGCGACCACATTCGCGTAGTCGGCAAACCATTGCGCGCAATCACGGTTCGTCCAACCGCCTTTGTCCTGCAGCGACTGCGGCAGGTCCCAGTGATAAAGGCAAAGCC
This sequence comes from Xanthobacteraceae bacterium, assembly GCA_030043335.1. Classification (GTDB taxonomy): domain Bacteria; phylum Pseudomonadota; class Alphaproteobacteria; order Rhizobiales; family Xanthobacteraceae; genus BOG-931. The sequence continues at coordinate 1,269 of JASHXX010000155.1, read as the reverse complement.
ACGGCTCGATGCCCGCGGCGATGACTGCATCGATTAGCCGGTCGTAGAACGCAAGCCCAGCTTCGTTGATCGCGCCGCGGCCCTCCGGCAAGATCCGCGGCCACGCCACCGAAAAGCGGTAGGCCTCGACCCCGAATTCCCGCATCAGCGCCACGTCTTCGCGGTAGCGATGATAGTGGTCGCAGGCGACGTCGCCGGTATCGCCGTTTTTGATCTTGCCGGGCAACCGCGAATAAGTGTCCCAGATGCTTAGCCCGCGTCCGTCCTCGTGGGCCGCGCCTTCGACCTGATAGCTCGAGGTGGCGACGCCCCATGTGAAGCGGGACGGGGCTTTGGCGGAAGCGCGGCCGGCGGTCATGGCTGGGACCCGGTGATGGACTGAGTGTTGCCGATGCAGCGGACGCCGCATCGTGGAAAACTAACGAGAATCGTCAAAACGGCCGTACCACCCGGGCGCGGTTGCGCCACATCTGCCGTTCCAGTTCGGCCAATCGCTCGTCAACGCTGACGTCGGGCGTCGGCGCCGGCGAAGCTTCTTCGGCCGATACGGCCACAGCGCGTACAAGATCGGGGCGCGCGATCATGCCGACGAGTTTGTCGTTCTCGACCACCGGCAATCGCCTGAGGTGGTGCTCATGCAGCAGGCGGCAGGCTTGGGCGATCGATGCGGCCGGCGCGATGGTGATCAGTTGGCGCGTCATGACGTCGCCGACTTTTCGTGTGTCGAGCCGGGGCGGCTCGGCAGGCTCGCCGTCCGGTCCGACCATCATTTGCAGCCACGGCGAGCCATCCTCGCTCTTGCCCTCCTCGCGCAAGAGATCGCTCTCGCTGAAGATGCCGATGATGCGGCCAGACGCGTCCAGCACCGGCAGGCCGCCGACCCGATGTTCCAGCATCAGCTTGGCCGCGGCGAGTAAAGTCGTGTCGGGTGTGATCGTAACCACCCGACGTGTCATGAAGTCTTCAACCCGCACGTTCGCTCTCCGACATTGATTTTATCAAGGGTTATTTGACGATGTCCATCCGCTGGCCTGCTTGTCAATATCAAGGCGCCGCCGTGGAAGGCCACATTGTCTGTTCCTGGCACGGAACACGTTCGGCAACGTCCACCACATGTCCGTTTATCGACGGAAAGTAGGCATGATCCGGACTTCGAGCAATGTCTGGGACAGACCTATGGCGAACAATGCCGCCGAGCAGTATCGAGGGACCGCAGCCACATTAAGACACATTAAAAGTGCGAAATTTTTGCAAAGAACAACCAAATCG
>JASHXX010000154.1 GCA_030043335.1 Xanthobacteraceae bacterium | reverse complement strand
GATCTCGCCGGCGTTCAGAGCGGTTGCGCGGGGTCGAAATACGAACCGGGAATCTTGATGCCCATGGCGATGAGGTCGGCGAGGAAGCGCGGCCGCACGCCGGTCGCCTGGAAATGGCCCTGCACGGAGCCGTCGGCCGCGGTGCCGGTGCGCACGTATTTGTAGACCTCCTGCATCTGGACGATGTCGCCTTCGAGCCCGGTGATCTCGGCGATGCTCATGACCCGGCGCTTGCCGTCGGAAAGCCGGGACAGCTGCACGATGACCCGGATGGCGGCGGCGATCTGGCCGCGGATCGAGGCGACCGTCATCGGCAGGCCGGCCATGCCGATCATCTGCTCCAGGCGGGAAATGGCGTCGCGCGGCGTATTGGCGTGGATCGTCGCCATCGAGCCTTCGTGGCCGGTGTTCATGGCTTGCAGCATGTCGAAGGCTTCCTCGCCGCGGCACTCGCCGAGGATCACCCGGTCGGGCCGCATGCGCAGCGCGTTCTTGACCAGATCGCGCTGGCGAACCTCGCCCTTGCCTTCGAGGCTCGGCGGCCGCGTCTCCATGCGGCCGACATGCGGCTGCTGCAACTGCAGCTCGGCGGCATCTTCGATGGTCAGAAGCCGCTCCTTCTCGGAGATGAAGGCGGAGAGCGCATTGAGCATCGTGGTCTTGCCCGAGCCGGTGCCGCCGGAGATGATCAGCGTCACGCGCGCCTTCACCGCGGCGGCCAGGAGCTCGGCCATCTGCGGGCGCAGCGCGCCGACCTCGACGAGCTTGTTGAGGTTGAATGGCTTCTTGGAGAATTTTCGGATCGACACCAGTGGTCCGTCGATCGCGACCGGCCGCACCGCGACGTTGACACGCGAGCCGTCCATGAGGCGCGCATCGCACATCGGGTGCGATTCATCGACCCGGCGGCCGACCGCGGAAACGATCTTGTTGATGATGCGCAGGAGGTGCGCTTCGTCCTTGAACCGAACGCCGGTCGGCTCGAGCATACCCTGGCGCTCGACATAGACGCACTCGTGGCCGTTGATCAGGATGTCGTTGACCGCGTGATCCTTGAGCAGCGGCTCAAGCGGCCCGAGGCCGGTCATCTCGTCGAGGATTTCCGAGACGAAGTCGTTGAGCTCCTGGGTGTTGAGCGCGAGCCGCTCGACCAGGACGTATTGCGCCACCAGCTCCTGGACGTGGCCGCGCATCTCCTCTTCCGGCAGCTTTTCGAGCGCCGAGAGATTGATCTCCTCGATCAACCGGCGATGCAACCGCACCTTGGCGTCAAGGAGCTTGTCGGTGAGGAGCGGATTGGGCGCGGCGGCGGCCGGCGTGGGTTCCGGCGCCGGTTCCGGAAATACGGTCCACGACAAAGGGTCGAGACCGCCCTCGTCAGCCGCAGGCGCGAGGTCCGGAGCGGCGACGCGGCGCGTCGAGAAGCGACCCTTCATGCCGGTCCGCATCGTGCACCTACGACCGCGCCCATGACAGGCGGGGCTTCCTTGCTCCGCCGGCCATTTCCTTCCCCGCTTTGCCGGCGGCTTGCGTGAGAATGAGGTTCTTGAGCTGGAGGGTAATCTTGTTGCCGGGCTTGACCTCGTCGAGCGGCACGCCGCGGTCGATCGCCTCGCGCACCAGCGCATAGTCGTTCGGCACACAAGCGACGAAGGCCTCGCCGATCGCCTGCTCGATGTCGCCGCGGCGCAGGCCGGACGAGAACAGCTTGTGCGCGAAACGATTGACGATGACCTGCGGTTTCGGACCGTCGCCGAGCCGCTCGCGCACCGCCTCGACCAGCTGCTTGGCCTGGCGCAAGCCGGGCACCGTCGCCTCGCTGACGATGAAGAGCCGGTTGGAGCCAAGAAGCACGCTGTCGGTCCAGGAGAACCAGGTGCGCGGCATGTCGAACACTACGAAGTCGAAGTGCGACGACACCAGATCGAGGAGCCGGGTAACGACGTCGGGATCGAACGAGCGCATTTCCGCTGGCCGGTTCGGCGCCGCGATCACGGCAAGGCCGGAGGCATGATGCGACAGCATGACCTCGAGCAATTGCCGGTCGAGCCGCTCCGGGCGAGGCTCGATCTCGCCGAGATTGAGGCGGGGCTCGAGGTCGAGATAATCGGCGCAGGCGCCATGCTGAAAGTCGAGATCGACCAGGCAGGTCGCGGTCTTGCCGCGGGGATTGCTGTTGAGCAGCAGCATCGCGGTTTGCACCGCGAGCGTGGTCACGCCGGCACCGCCGACCGCCGGCAGAAAAGTGAAAATCTGCGCCTCCGTCAGCTCGGTATTGGCCGGCGCCTTGGCGACGCGCGCGCAGGTGCGCACCAGCTCGACCGCCGCAACCGGCTTGACCAGAAAATCTGCGACCCGCATCTGCATCAGGCGGCGCGCCACCGCGCCGTCAAACGCCGACGTGACCGCGATCACCGGCGGCCCATGCGGGATGCGCGCCATGAAGCGTTCGAGCGCGGCAAGCTCGGCGTCATCGCCGGCCTCGAGGTCGGCGACGACGACGGTCGCGCCGTCGACGGCAATGCTGTCGCGGCCGGAAAGCGCGCCCTTGACGATCTCGAGGTCGATCTGGGCGCTGGCGCCAAATGTCGTGCGAACCGATTGCTCGAATCCGTCGTCGGCGGTCAGCACGACCACCCTGGTGTGGCCCCCCGGGCTCGTCGATCGGCCGCTACGCATCGCTCAAACTCGCATAGTAGACGCCGCTATGGCTGGCCGCCGCTGGTCGGCGCCGGACCGCCAGCGGAGCCGCCCTGCGGGCTCGCCGGCACCGGCGGCGCCAGCGACGGACCGGCGACCTGCATCATCATCGGGTCAACCGGCGGTGTCACTTTGTCCCACCGGTAGTGCTCGACGGCCGACTGCATCCTTTGGCCGTTGAAGGCGATATTGGCGTTGCCGCTGTGCGGCGGCCACGGATCGACGGTCTGCGCCACGGCGTTGCCCGCGACCGCGTCGCCACCAGAGAGCGCAATGGTGTCGCGGCGGTCGAAATAGATATCGGAACAACCGGCGACGATGCTGCAGAGCGCCAGCGCGGCTGCAATCATGCGCCCGGCGCGTTCAGTCCTTGGCGGTGACATAGACCCCTCCGTTCTTCGGCAGATCGAGGATATGCCCGACAAAAGGCCGGTTCGCCTGACCGAGCGCGAGCCGGGCGAGCGCGGGACTCACCTCGGCCTGGCCCATCAGGAAGAAGTCGATGTCATTGCCGGGCAGGGTGTTGTCGAGCGGCGTGTGAATGGGTGTGGTGGGAGGCAGCGGGCGCACGATGTGCGGCGTGACCAGGATCACCAGATCGGTCTCGTTCTTCTGGTATTGGCTGGAGCGGAACAGCGCGCCGAGCACCGGCACGTCGCCGAGCCAGGGCAGCTGATCTTGCGCGGTGGTGCTCTGGTTCTGCAGAAGACCGCCGAGCATGAAGCTCTGGCCGTCGCGCAGCTCGAGTGTCGTCGAGGCCTTGCGCGTGATCAATCCCGGGACCGAGGTGCCGGCGACTGTCACCGTATGGGTGGGGTCGATCTCGCTCACCTCCGGCTTGATCACGAGGTTGATCACGCCGTTTCTGAGCACGGTCGGGGTAAAGGAGAGCCCGACGCCGTAGGGCTGATAGGCGAACGCGATCGTGCCGAGCCCATTGGCCTCGGGGACGGGAAACTGTCCGCCGGCGAGGAAGCTCGCGGTATCGCCCGACAATGCCACCAGGTTCGGCTCGGCCAGGCTGCGGGCGAGGCCGCGCTGCTCGAGCGCGTTGATTTCGAGCTGCAGCGAACTGCCGAGCTGGCTGACCAGGAAACCAAACGGCGCCGCGCCCGACAGCACGCCGGCGGCGACGACCGGCGAAAGCGGCGTACCGTTGGCGGTAGAGGGCTCGAGGCTCGGGCCGCCGATGCCGGCTCTGGCCGCCGCCGGCTGCTGGAAGGCGCCGCCCGCCGCCGTGATCGGCAGCTGCTGAGCCTGCAACTGCGAGCCGATATTGGCGACCGTCGAATGCCCGAACACGTTCCACTGCACGCCGAGCTCGCGGCTGGCCTGGCGGGAGGCTTCGATGAACCGCACCTCCAGCATGATCTGCTGCGCCTGCATGACCTGCACGGTGTTGATCGGGTCGGGCGCGAACTGGCGCGCGATCATCACCGCCTTGTCGAGGGTCGCGGCGTCGGCGGCGCTGCCGCTCAGCATGATGCGGCCGTTGATCGACGACACTTTGATGCCGCCGTCGGTGAAGCGCGCGATCTCGTTGGCAAGCCGCGAGATGTCGTAGGACACCTCGACGTCGAAGATGCCGATCTGCCTCTTGTCCTGGCCGTAGACCGTGACCCGCGTGGTGCCGATCTTCTTGCCGAGGATCGAGAGCGCATGATCGGTTAGCGGGTTCACGTCGGCGACTTCCGGATCGCCGACCGTAATGTCGACCAGGCCCTGATCGATGTGCACGTCCTGGGACTTGCCGACCGTCACGACGATGGTCGCGGTGTGCGCCGAGCCGCTAAAGACGAGCTTCTGCTGCGCCCGCGATTCGGCGGTTGCAAACATGAGCGCGGTGACGATCAGCGCCGCTGCCGCCGGCATAATTTTCCAGTTCGGCAGCAGCGCTCCGATCGTCGGCCCCCTGTCCCGACGCCGGCCCGCGCCGGCGACGTTGTCAACGCCTTCGTACTGGCAGTTCATTTCGGCCCCCCGCCGTTGTTTGTCGTCCCAGACACGTCCGCCTTCCCCCAAACTGAATTCACTCGTTCTCAGTTGCGCCCCGAAAGCACGGCCGCATGGGCGCCGTGGCGCTCGGCCGGCACGCTGTAATTCTGCGGCTTCGAGGCGCGCAGCACTTCGACGATAACGAAACGCGAATCCGCCGTCGGCGGCGCCGAACGTCCCAGATCCGTCAAGGTCACGCGCCGCGTGGCGTCCTCGGCCATTTCACCGGCCCGGCGCAGCAACAGCGACAGCGTGCCGACCGCCGAGGCGAGCGCCAGCTTCTGTCCGTCGGCGACGCTGACCTCGAGCGTTACCGCCTTGACCACGGAAGGCTTTTCCGCGCGCGCGTCGGCAAGCTGGTCGATGGCGAGAACGCAGGCGTTCTGGATCACCACGTCGTTGGTCGCGGTTTCCTTGTCGGTCTGCCGCGTGAGCACGACGTCGACGTGATCGCCCGGCAGCACGAAGCCGGCGACCCCCTCAACGTCGTTGACGCGGATGGTGACCGCCTTCATGCCATCATGGAGCATCGCCGAGAGCGTCGCACGTTGGCCCGGGCCGGTGATCTTGGCGGCCAGGATCGCCTCATTGGTGTCGATCGGCATCAGCACGACACGCTTACCCGAAGTCAGGTCCGCGACTTTGCTGAAAGCGCCGGCCGGCAGCGCGTCCTCGGCCCACGGCACCTCGCGCATCGCGCGTGCGCTGAGCTCGTCGCCGAAGCGCAGCGCCTTGCTCGCAACCACGATCGTGTGCGCCGCTGCCGGCACCACCTTGCGCTGCGCCTCCAGGCTGCGCATGCGCTGCTCGGCTTCGTTGTTGAGCCAAGCCTGCGCCAGGAATACCGCGATAAGCCCGAACAGGCCGGCGAACGCGATCATCACGATTGTACTGGTGCGCACGTCGGATCCTCTGATTGACGCGTCGAATTTCTTTGTTGTTCGCGCCGACTATTGTTGCCTCGGTAGTATGGAATTCGTGAAATTACCTGGGGTTCTCGGCCTATGCTGAAGATTGCTTGAAGCCATATTCTTTACGCTGCGTGTATCCAGTCGCTCGAAGTGAACAGATAACCTTTACGAAGTTTCGCGCGTTGCACGACGGCGACGATGGCCGCTGCGGCGCGGCTCAGC
>JASHXX010000153.1 GCA_030043335.1 Xanthobacteraceae bacterium | reverse complement strand
CGAAACCGTGTCCGCTGCTCGCGGTCTCCGCGCCGGGCGACTGGCGGATGCCGAGCCTGGCGGAAGACCTCGATATACGCACGGACGCGCCGCGCTACCGGGTCTGGCGCGACGGCGCGCTTCTCGATGAGCCGCGCGAGCTTACCGCCTGGTGGCGCGACGATCTCGTCACCTTCGCCATCGGCTGCTCGTTTTCCTTCGAACAGGCGCTGATCGAGGACGGCATTGCGCTGCGGCACATCAGCCGCGGCTGCAACGTGCCGATGTACCGCACTTCGATCGAAACGGTGCCGGCCGGACGCTTCCACGGTCCGCTCGTGGTTTCGATGCGGCCGCTTAGGCCGGCGGCGGCGATCCGCGCCATCGGGATTACCAGCCGCTTCCCGTCAGTGCACGGCGCGCCGGTCCATATTGGCAAGCCCGCGCTGATCGGGATCGCCGATCTGGCAAAACCCGATTACGGCGACGCGGTGCCGGTCTACGACGACGAACTCCCGGTGTTCTGGGCATGCGGAGTGACGCCGCAGGCGGTGATCGCCGCGGCGCGTCCCGCGTTCTGCATCACCCATTTTCCGGGCGCCATGCTGGTGACTGATCGCCGCAACAGCGAACTCGCCGTCGATTAGCGGCTACGCAGCTTGTTCACCGTCTTCCTGAGGCGCGCCCTTGGCGCGCGCATGCTCAGGCGGGCTGCCGGCTGAGCGCCCGCACCAGCGCATCGATGCGCGCGATCGAGCGGAAGTTCGCGGGCGTCATCTCCCGGTCGGGGATCTTGATGTCGAATTCGGTCTCGACCGAGAGCATGAGATTGACGAGGTCGAGCGAGGAAAGGCCGCTGGCGCTGAGATCATCGTCGGGCCCGACCGGCTGTTCGATGGCGCGCTTGGCGAGAAGACGGCGCACAAGCTGAGCGACGCGTTCTGTCGAGCCGGCATGGGTACGATCGAGCACCGCCAAATCCTCTCCCGATGTCGCGCCTTCGCCCGCGATCGCTCGCTCGAAACAGATAGCCGATCATCGGTTAACCGGTTGTAGCGGCTTTGCCGGACGAATTGTTTTCGATTGGTAACCTTTACGCGAAAGAACCGCGCCAATTCATTCCGAACGCCACGAGGATTTGGGCTTTTCGCAATCAGGTTGTGCCACACCGAACGCGATCAAAGCCGGAGTTGCAACGGCAACCGTGAGCGCGTCAATGAATCTGCGAACCGCGACGAAGCATGGCGTCCCCGTCCCGCAAGAATTGGCCCGGGGCAAGCTGGCCGCTCGCAGCGTTGCGCCAGCGGGCGGCCTCGAGCTCGCAACCCGCGCCGAAAAGGTCGCGGCGGTTGCCGCCGAACACGCCGCCGCTGTCGACCGCGACTCGCGCTTCCCGGCGGAGGCGATTGCCGCCATGCGCGCTGCGCGGCTTCTCGGCATCGCGGTGCCGCGCGAGTTTGGCGGCGAAGGCGCAAGCATCGCCGACGTCGCCGATGTTTGCTATGCGCTCGGCCGTTCCTGCGCGTCGACGGCCATAATCTACGCGATGCACCAGACCAAGGTCGCCTGCATCGCGCGCCACGGCAAAACGACCGCTTGGCATCAGCGACTGCTGCGCCGGCTCGGCAGCGAACAGTTGCTGCTTGCCTCCTCGACCACCGAAGGCAAGGCCGGCGGCGACGTGCGCAACAGCTCGGTGCCGATCGAGCGGCATGAGGCGCGCATCACGCTCGAGCGGCAGGCTACCGTCATCTCTTACGGCGAGGCGGCCGACGGCGTCGTCACCACGGCGCGGCGGTCGCCCGATGCGGCGAGCGGCGATCAGGTCCTCGTCGTCTTCCTCAAGCCGGACTATACGCTGGAGCGGCTCAACGGCTGGGACGCGCTCGGCATGCGCGGCACCTGCAGCGGCGGCTTCAGGCTCGCCGCCTCGGGCCGCGGCGAGCAGATCCTGCCGGTTGGCTACGACAAGATTCACGCGCAGACGATGATGCCGGTCGCGCATCTGCTCTGGAGCAGCGCCTGGGCCGGCATTGCCGCGGCTGCAGTCGAGCGCGCCCGCGCCTTCGTGCGCAAGGCCGCGCATCGTGCCGACTCGACGATGCCGCCGGGCGCCACGCACCTGACCCGCGCCGGCGCCTCGCTGCGCGTGCTGCGCAGCGTCATCGCCGACGCCTTGCGGCGCTTCGAACTCGCCACCGACGAGGCGGCGCTCGAATCGGTCGACTTCCAGGCCGGCATGAATCTCGTCAAGGTGAACGCGTCGGAGCTCGCGGTCTCGACCGTGACGAGCGCGCTGCAGGCCTGCGGCCTCTCTGGCTACCGCAACGACAGCGAGTTCTCGATCGGCCGGCATCTGCGCGACATCCTGTCGTCACCGATCATGATCAGCAACGACCGTATCCTCGCCAATGTCGGGATGGCGTCGGTGTTGAGCGGGGTGCCGAGCTCGCTGCGCGACTGAGCTGGTTCCGGGGGCGCTGGATCGGGCAAAGAACAGGGAGACGCGTTTCGATGAACGTTGCATTCCAGGAATCGAAAGGCTCGCCGCGGGCCCTCGACGCGATCGCCGAGGCGCTGCTGCTGCCCTCGGGCATCGACGGCATCTATGCGCGCACCGCCGCGTTCGAAGACGTCGTCAACGCGCTCATCGCGTTAATCTCGCGCGACCGCGAGCCGGGCGCGGAAGTGCTGCGCTTCCCGCCGGTGATGAGCCGCCGGCAATTGGAGAAATCGGGCTACCTCAAGAGCTTTCCGCACTTTCTCGGCTGCGTGTGCTGCCTCAATGGCGACGAAGCGCAGATCCGCGGCGCTGTCGACCGCTTCGAGGCCGGCGAGGACTGGACGCCCGGGCTGTCGGCGGCCGATCTCGTGCTCAGCCCGGCCGCCTGCTATCCGGTCTATCCGCTTGCCGCGAGCCGCGGCGATGTGCCGCCTGAAGGCCTCCAGTTCGACGTTGCCAGCGACTGCTTCCGGCGCGAGCCGTCGAAGCACCTCGACCGGCTGCAATCGTTCCGCATGCGCGAATATGTGCGGATCGGCACGCCGGCGCAGATCGACGATTTCCGCCGGCGCTGGATCACGCGCGCGCAGGAGATCGCCGCTCAATTAGGTCTCGCCTGGCGCGTCGACCACGCCAGCGATCCGTTCTTCGGCCGCGGCGGCAAGCTCATGCAGGTCAGTCAGGTCGAGGAGGCGCTGAAATTCGAGCTTCTTATCCCCGTGCGCTCGGCGGAAGAACCGACCGCGTGCATGAGCTTCAACAATCACCGCGACCATTTCGGCATCACGTGGAATCTCCGTCTTGCCAGCGGCGGCGTCGCACATACTGGCTGCGTCGCTTTCGGTATCGACCGCCTGGCGCTCGCTCTGTTCGCCACGCACGGCATCGAACTGCCGCATTGGCCGACCGCGGTGCGCAAGGCGCTGGGGATTTGACCGGCGCCGAGAGGCTTTAGTGGAGCATGATCTTTTCAACCGGTTTCCACTTTTCCGGATCATGCTCTAAACCCCGAGCAGCGCGTGTTCGGTATAGGCAAGATCGCCGAGGCGCGGGCGCCGCGGCCCCTTGAAATATTTCGCCACGCTGCCGCGGCGATAAATGCCGACGAGACCCGCTATCGGTCCGTTGGCGTCGACGATGACCAAGGGTCTGCCGCGCAGCGCGAGATAGCGGCCGATCGGTCCGGCAAAGCGCACCAAATCGGCAATGTCGGCGCAGTAGATCAACTGCGCGCAGGGCATGACCGCGCGCACAAGCCGTGGCCGAAACACGAACGGGTAGGCGCGCTCACGCGTCGCGCACCACAGGCTGATGCAGCCGTGCGCCACATGCTGCAACAGGATGTCGCGTTCGGCGGCATCGAACGGGACCGCGGGCTCCTTGTACGCGTTGAATACCTGGACGCCGGCCATCCCGAACAAGCCATTGAGCAACGGCAGCGCGGCAAAGATGCCGTCGCAATAGCGGGCAAAGCCCTGCGCTTCGATGATCGGCTCGGTGTGCGGCGCCGGCGAGACGTTGAGATAGGTGACGTCCTTGTGCCGCAGCGCCCGCGACACCAGGAGGCTGGCATGGGCGCGGAACTCCGGCTCGACATACCAGCTCGACAGGTTGCAGCGCGTCGTCGTCGGGTCGCCGGCGCGCATCGTCGTGCAGATGACCAGGACGGCGCCGACCGGAACGCCGTCGCGTTCCATCAGGTAACCATATTTCGGCAGACCGGGTGGCGGCTCGCGCCGCGTCAGTCCGGCAAAGGCGCGCAGCCAGAAGCGGCGCTTGCGATTGGGGAAGCCGCGCGCAAGCAGGGCGGCGACGGCGGCGATATCGCTCTCGCCGATCTGACGGCAGCGCAACCCCCGCACCGGAGAGAGCATCGACATTGACCACGACCGCGTCGTGAACTGGATCGTAAGTGTTGGCGGAATATACCGCGGCGGAATGAACAAAGCGTAGGCGTGGAGCTCATGTCGGTAAAATTAAGCATATTGCGGCAGATGGAGCGGTGGCGCGTGAGCACGGCAAGATCCTCGCTCCGCTCAACGACGATCTGGTGCTGGCGAATTCCGGCCTCGACTCGCTAGGCTTCGCGGTGCTGGTCGCCCGCCTCGAAGACACGCTCGGCCTCGATCCGTTTACCGCCGCCGAGGACGCGTTCTTCCCCGTGACGCTCGGCGACTTCGTGAAAGTCTATGAAAATGGCGCGCGCTGAGGCGCCGTCGCTGCAGGACTATGTCGCGAGCATACCGGCGGCGCGATTCTTCCAGGACCGCGCTGCATCCGTCCGCTTCACCGATCTTGTTGGCGGCACCAGCCTTGGCGGCGGGCTTGCCGCGTTGGCTGGCCGCTCGGTGCTCATCGCCACCGCGAGCCAGCTCACATCCGCGCTGGCGTTGATCGAGCTCGACGGCCGCGCGCGGCGAATCACCATTCTGCCGCCCGATGCCGAGGCCGATCATCTCCCCGCCCTCCTCGAAGCGGCCGAGATCGATG
>JASHXX010000152.1 GCA_030043335.1 Xanthobacteraceae bacterium | reverse complement strand
CCGGCGTCGCGAACGCCGTACACAAATCCTGTTGCAATCGAATGTGGCGGCAGGATGCTGGATATCTGACGCCTGAGGAAAAACTCGTCGCGCGCGCGGTTGGCTGCGAAAGACACGGCGCCGTGGAACCTGTACGAAACTTCGAAAGGTGAATAATAGTCCGGGTCCATCGTAATCGGCAGAAACACGAGTTGGTCATCGGTTTCATTTTCGATCGAAAGCCAGACCGGTTGGATATTGTGTGTTGCGAGGTCCTCTCCGAAGCTTTGCCGGCTTTCACGCGCACCAAGCGCGCTGATGCTTACCTCGATCCCGGGAGCAGTCTTCTTTTGAGCGCGTGAAATAAAGGACGCATCGCCACTTGGGTCAGGATTGAACCAGAAGGGGTTCAGGACAGTGGCGGCAGCCGCCACGACACAAAGCAAAATCGCCGCGGCAAGAAGTTTGTACCCACGAGAATTCCTCATGCGGTCACTATCTAACGGAATGACGGACTTTAGTGTAATCTCCTTGGCCAGCCCGATCCGGTTGAGGCGCACCATCAACGACGCGCGCGGGTTGCGGCACTGCCAGCGCGGCCGGCGGTGGTAGTGCATTTAAGCGCGCGTGAAAAGTGGCGCCGTGCTTCAACCAAATCGTCTTGGCCAAAGAAAAATGGCGTCTACCGCACTAACCTCGACCGTGTTTTGAAAGAGCAAATACGGCCGACCAAAGAAGGTCATTGAACCCTTAGTTCTATCTGCCACTCTCCCGTGGAACGGCCCTCTTCCTAGATTTGCTCAACGCGCGGAGGCATTCGATCAGTTCGTCAGTATCGACCGAACTGGTAAAAACGGCGGCTACACCAGATTGTCGCATCTTCTCGCCGTCTTCCGGCGTGATTACTGAGCCACCGATGACAACCGGAATATCCGAGCCGCGCTTCCTTAGCTCCTCGACCAATTGCGGCACAAGCCGTACGTACTCCCAGGAATGACAGCTGATCCCTACGACATCGGCATCGCCCCTGATTGCCCTATCGGCGACCGAAGCCGGGGTGTTGAATTTGCCGAAATAATCAACCTGCATCTGCGCCTCGCGTATAACGCGGGCCACGGCAATAACCCCGTTTTCATGCTGGTCAATTCCCATCACCGCCAGGGCAATAAACTCACGCGACATGCCGGTTCCCCGAACTGCGATTTGGTAGCGGGTGATCGAAGAGGTCAGGCGGCATTCCAAGCGCCGAACGCATCGTGGTTGCAATCTCTCCGATTGTGGCGGAGGCATCGAGGGCTGCGATCACAGCCGGGACAATGTTTTCGGAGCCGGCCGCAGCGACGGCCACACCTTCAAGTCCTTCGCACAATCTCGCAATATTTCGTTCACGTTTGAAGCGCTCAATGGTCTCGGTATGTCGGTGACAAGTTTCGATCTTGCATGTGGTTACGCCACGCAACAGCGTATCTTCTTCGTCTGCCATCCTATGCACGTTGACGCCAACCACCGACAGCTCGCCTCTCTCAACGCCATGTTGCGCTTCTTCCATCGCCCGATGGAATATCTCACGGAAGAAGCCGCATGCGGAGAGCGTTTCCGGATCGCCCATGGCTTCGAGGACATCGATGCGGGCGCGAATTCGCTCTTCAAGCTGATCGGTAAGCGTTTCCAGGAAATAGGAGCCGCCAAGCGGATCCAGAACCTTAGCTGCGCCGGATTCAAGGTCGAGAATTTGCTGGGTCCGCAGCCCTACGATATGCGCGTCCTTGGTCGGCGTGCGGTAGGCCTCATCAAAAGCCGAAATTTCCAGCGCCTGCACGCCGGCTAGCACAAGCGCTAGTGCTTGAACGGCGCCGCGGACGACGTTGTTTATCGGCTGCTGCGCGGTCAGCGAAAGACCCGAAGTATGGCTTGTGATGGCGACCGACAGGGAGCGGGGGTTCAGCGCGCCAAACTCATCGCGCATCATCTTTGCGTAGAGGCGGCGTGTGGCTCGAATCTTGGCAATCTCTTCGAAGAAGTCCATGCCGCAATTAAGCAGAAACGCGATGCGTGGCGCGAAGGAGTCAATGGCCATTCCGCGGGCAACAAGCTTACGAACAAGATGCCTCAACTGCACAAAACCTAACGCCATTTCTTCGATCGGCGTGAGGCCGGACTCGCTGAAGAAATAAGTATCTTCCAGATATGCGTGAAATTTCGGCATGTGCCGCGAGCAATATTCAATCGAGTCGAGCGCCAGACGCACGCGAAACTCGACGGGGAGATGCCATGCGTAAGAACAATCCTCGGTGTAAAGCGGTCCGTGAAGAATTGAGCCCCGCAATCGGTCGAACGGAAAGTTCGCCGCTCGGGCAGCTAAAACCAAACCTGCCAGCGCAAAGAATGCCGGGACCGAGCTCGAAATCGATGCTTCATCGAAGCGGACGTCCTTGTACAGGTCGAGGAAGTCCTGTTTTCTGCACAAAGACACGCCCTGCGTGCCGACAGCTTCACGCGCCAAGGGATGATCCGGGTCGAGCAACGACTGTGTCGGCGCGTCGCCGATCACATCGATCCCGGTTTGACCATGGTCGAGCAGGTATCGAATTTGCTCGTTCGACCGCCGGCCATCACCTTCGCCGGACAGCTCCCGCTGAATCCAGTTCGTGCGGGTATGCGGGTTTGACAGCCGGCCGCGGGTGAAAGGAAATTCGCCCGGCCGTTCACCTTCGCCGCGCTCCGCCATATAAACGCGCTGCAGCGGCAGTCCCGATCTCGTTTTTATGCTCATGCGGCGCTCCGGGAAAATCATCCTTAGGTGGCGTTGTGATGTCCGCCGTTCCCAGCAGCAGACATCGCAAGACATTTTGGGATGTCCGTCTTGTGCCAATACGGGAAATCGCGGACCTTCAATCGATATGCTCGTCGGCCAGAGTGAGCGTTGAGAGCGGCACAGTCAGGCTGAGCGCCTTGACCGTGCTGAGGCGAATAACGAACTCGAACGTCGTCGGGAGTTTGTCGAAAAAGGCGCGCGAGTAATTTAAGGTGCTAGTCGCGGTCATCTCCAACGCCGGACGCGATGGATGCAATATCGCGGTCCGGTAGACCTTGGTAGACTGTCGCGCCCATGCGGCGAGCGGTAGCGAGGGCGCCGAACCGGCCGATGATGCCACGAATTCCCGCCGCCTCATGCCGCTTCTTCCCTGCCTAGGACCATTCGAGTTCTTGAAGCATAGCACGGCAAAAACTGTGAGTGGCCAAACTCGGTTCAGGGTCTTGGTGCGCCGCCATCGGGATGTTGACGAATGAGGGCGAATGGCGGCAGAGGGCAATTCTGGCGGAGGGAGTGGGATTCGAACCCACGATACGGTTGCCCGTATACACGCTTTCCAAGCGTGCGCCTTCAGCCACTCGGCCATCCCTCCGGATCCGGGAAACCGGCAATATAGCCAGCCGATTTCGAGTGACAACCCGCGGCGGGACGCCCGCTGCCCGCTGCATGGCATGCAATCGCGGCGACGTCGGATGCGAGCGGCTGGACAAAAGAGGCCGGCCAACTACAACTCCGACGCCGAGCCGAACAGCGCTGCGTAACAGGAGAGATGCGATGGCCGAGGGCAAAAACCGCCAGTGGATTCTGCAGGCCCGTCCGACGGGCACTTTGACCGGCGACGAATTCCGCTGGAACGAGGCGCCGATCCCGCAATGTGCGGACGGACAGGTGCTGGTGCGGAACCTGTGGCTGTCGTTCGACCCGACGCAGCGCGGCTGGATGTCGCGCGACTCTTACCTGCCGAAGATTCCGCTCGGCGAAGTCATGCGTGCCTTCGGCGCCGGACAGGTCATCGAGTCGCGTCGTCCGGATTACAAGCCGGGTGATCTCGTGCAAGGCGGCTTTGGCTGGCAGGACTATGTTGTGACCGACGGCAAAGGCTTCGTCGGATTGCGCAAGCTGCCGGCGGGCGTCGCGCCCAACCTCGCCCTGAGCCTGTTCGGCATCACCGGAACCACCGCCTATTTCGGAATCACCGAGATCGGCCAGATCAAGGCCGGCGAGACCGTCGTGGTTTCGGGCGCGGCCGGTAGCACCGGCTCGATCGCCGGCCAGATCGCCAAGATCAAAGGCTGCCGGGTGATCGGCACCGCGGGCGGCAAGGAAAAATGCGATTGGCTGGTCAAGGCGGCGCATTTCGACGCCGCGATCGACTACAAAAGCGAGGATATCGGCGCGCGGCTCTCCGAGCTTTGTCCCAACGGCATCGATGTGTTCTTCGACAATGTCGGCGGCACCGTGCTCAACGAGGTGCTCGCGCGCATCAACCTCAAGGCGCGCATCGTGCTCTGCGGCGCGATCTCCAGATACAATGAGGCGACGCCGCCGCCCGGCCCGGCGAACTATTTCAATCTCACCGCCAAGCGCGGCCGCATGGAAGGTTTCATCATCCTCGATTATGCCTCGCGCATTCCCGAGGCGGTCGCGGCGCTCGGCCAATGGCAGAAGGAAGGCAGGCTGGTGCAAAAGGAAGACATCGCGGTCGGGCTTGAGAACGCGCCGCGCACATTGATGCGGCTGTTCACCGGCGAGAATTTCGGCAAACAGCTTCTCAAGATCGCCGATCCCGGCTAGCGTCGAGGTCGCAACGCCGGCATCGCCTCACACCTGAGCAGGGACTGAACCAGTGCGCATCGATCGTCGAATTTTCCTGAGCGGATTTGCGGCAACGCTCATCGCGCCGCGGCGCGCTTGCGGCGCCAGCATCACCGACGCCACCGGGCGCACTATCACCGCGCCGGACCATGTCATGCGCGTCTATCCCGCCGGGCCGCCAGCGGCGGTGACGCTCTACACGCTTGCGCCCGATCTGCTGATGGGCTGGCTCGAGCCGATCGCGCCCGAGGCGCGCGAGTTTCTCATTCCCGAGATCGCGGCGCGGCCGAAGCTGCAGCGTATATCCGGGCGCGACGCCGCCAATCTCGACGGCATCGTCGCGCTCAAGCCCGACCTGATCGTCGACATCGGTAATGTCGACGGCAGCTTCGCTTCGCTCGCCACCGGCATCGAGCAGAAGACCGGCATTCCCTACGCGCTGCTCGACGGCCACTTTGATCGCGTCGGCGCAACGTATCGCGATCTCGGCAAGCTCCTTGGGCGCAGCGATGACGCCGAAAAACTTGCACGCGCCGCCGAGACCACGATTGCGACCGTCGCCAAACGCGGCGCCGCGGTGCCGAGTGAAAGCCGGCCGCGCGTCTACTATGCGCGCGACAAGAGCGGCCTGCAGACCGGCCTCGGCAAATCGATGATCAGCGAATCGATCGAGTTCATCGGCGCGCGCAACGTCGCCGCCGACCTGCGCGGCGCGCACGGCACCGTGACGATCGACGAGATGCGCGCCTGGAATCCTGAGATCATCGTTGCCAGTGACGCCGAATTTGCGGCCAAGGTGCGCAGCGATCCGGATTGGGCCGAGATCGGCGCGGTGAAATCGGGCCGCGTACACCTCGCGCCAAAGCTGCCGTTCGGCTGGGTCGATTTTCCGCCGGCGGTCAACCGGCTGATCGGGCTGTGGTGGCTCGGCAAGATCTTCTATCCGGACCGCTTCCCCGAGGACATCAAGGCGACCGGGCGCGATTTCTACACCACGTTCTATCACGTCACCCCGAGCGCGACGCAGATCGACCGCGTGCTCGGCAATTCCGGTTGAATGAGCCGGGACGACGCAGCGTCAGCGGCAAATCCGGCAACGGTCGGTGTCGTCCTCGCCGGCGGACTAGCTCGGCGCATGGGCGGCGGCGACAAGGCGCGCATCCGCATCGGCGGCGCGACCATTCTCGACCGCGTGCTTGGCCGCCTCGCGCCGCAATGCTTTCGGCTCGTCCTCAACGCCACCGGCGACGCGGCACGCTTCGCCGACACCGGGCTCGCCGTGGTTGCGGACAGTGTGCCGAACTACGCCGGCCCGCTCGCCGGCGTCCTCGCCGGCCTCGACTGGGCGGCAAGCGCGGCGCCGGAAATCGCGTGGGTGGTGAGCGCGCCAAGCGATTGTCCGTTTTTGCCGAGGGATCTTGTGGCGCGTCTGCATCGGGCGCGCGCCGCGGCCGGCGGGCAGCTTGCCTGTGCGTCGTCTGCAGGACGCCGGCATCCGGTCGCGGCGCTTTGGCCGGTCGCACTGCGCGAGGATTTGCGGCGCGCGCTGACCGAGGAGGGCGTGCGCAAGATCGACCAATGGACCGCGCGCTACCGCCTCGCCGCGGCCGAGTGGCCGGCAACGCCGGTTGATCCCTTCTTCAATGTCAACACGCCCGAGGACACCACGGAAGCCGATCGCCTTGCGACGCTTTATCCGGAGCTTTGAGCATGATCCGCTCAAAGAGTTAAAGCAGCACGGTCACGCCTGCGCCGGCGCCCCGATCTGATCGCGCGGCACCGCCTCGGCCTGCAGAATATTGGCGATGCCTTCGACATCCTCGAACAGCACGACCGGCACCTGGGCCTGCGGCAATGGTGCGTCGGTTGCGATCGCGACGATGCAATCATCGTCGGGATACAGGAGCGGCTTGCCGATCGCGGCGCGGAACACTTCGAGCTTCGGATGCGCATGACGCTTGAAGCCCTCGACGATCACCAGATCGACCGCGGCGAGCTTCGCGAGGATTTCCGCGAGCGACAGCTCAAGCTCCTCGCCCAGCTCATGAACGATCGCCCAGCGCCGGCTCGAGGCGATCGCGACCTCGCGCGCGCCGGCCTGGCGGTGCAGCCACGAATCCTTGCCCGGCTGGTCG
>JASHXX010000151.1 GCA_030043335.1 Xanthobacteraceae bacterium | reverse complement strand
GTCGGGGCATTCATCAGCGTCTCGTGCGCGCCGCTTTCCGGATTGTCGTAGCCCTCGGTCAGGATGCTGAGCACGGACTGGCTGATGGAGAGATTGCCGGCGGAAGCGATCGCCATGATCCGCTTTCCGGGATCCTTGAATATGTGCAGCTTGCGGAAGGTCGCGATGTTGTCGACGCCGGCATTGGTGCGCGTGTCGGCGAACATCACCAAACCCTCGCGGACGAGAATGCCGCAGCAATAGGTCATGGAATCGCTGGCTCCCCCGGCGCCATATCTATAGCGGCAGCGGTGCGTTTGCGGCAACCGCGCTGCGCTCACTGGTCAACCTTGATCGCGACCGCCAAGGTCTCGGCGCCGTAGCGCATGCCGCGCACCGGCGCCGCGCCAAGCGCGTCGAGCCCGATCGCGACGCGGACATAGGCGTCGCTCGGACAGACGCCGTTCGTGGGATCGAATCCGACCCAGCCGAGATCGGGCACGAAGGCCTCGGCCCAGGCGTGCGCTCCGTCCGGGCGAACGGCATCCGCGGCGCAGCGATAGCCGGCGACGTAGCGCGCCGGGACGTCGAGGCTGTGGGCGGCGGCCATGAACACGTGCGTCAGATCGCCGGGGCTGCCGCATTTGCGCGCGTAGGCCTCCGGCGCATTGGTCGGCTGCGGCG
This sequence comes from Xanthobacteraceae bacterium, assembly GCA_030043335.1. GTDB lineage: Bacteria > Pseudomonadota > Alphaproteobacteria > Rhizobiales > Xanthobacteraceae > BOG-931. The sequence continues at coordinate 2,198 of JASHXX010000151.1, read as the reverse complement.
AAGGCTCCTCGCTCAAGGCGCACGCCTCGTGCAGATGGTGCAGAATGGCGTGTAGTCGATCGAGAACATTGCCGGCGCTTGCCGTGGCGATCCGCTGTGCAAAGTCGCGGATCGCCGCGTCGGCCTGCGTCAAGGCGGTGTCGCGCAGAAAGAGCGGCGGCGGGAAGCGCTCGACGGCGCCGCGCACCACCCCGTTGGTATTTTCGGTCTGAACTTCGCCGTCGACGTCGACGGCCAAGCTGTCGAGGGGACCGTCGGCGGTGAAGACGTGAATGAGGTTGCCGAAGGCGTCCTCGTGCGCCGCGAGCCGCACGTCGGCGGACACGTCGATGCGCCAGCGGATCACCGACTGGCCCTCGTGGTTGCGCGGCGTGAGCCGCAGCACCTGGATCACGCCGGTGGCCGGCGGGTCGTAGCGGCGGACCGTGGTGTGGGCGATGCGGAGACGCATAACAGTAATCAGGAGTCGGGTAGTCAGGGATCAGCACGCAGTGTGAGGATAGACGTGCAAGAGGGCGTTGTCCTCTTGCTTGATCTCTTTCCCGACCCCTGATCCCTGATGCCTGATGCCTGATTACCCTACATAAGATATTGCTGCGTGATCGCGGTGCCGAGCCGGTTGTTGTCGGCGACGAAGTCGTCGATGAACTCGTGCAGCCCGCTCTGGAAGATCTCCTCGATGCGGCTGTTCTGCAGCCGGGCGCGCACGGCGCGGGCCTGCCGCTGCGCCGCGCCCTGGCGGCCATAGGCGTTAGCGATGCGGTCGAGATTCTGCACCAGGTTTTCGTAGCAACTCGCCAGCGAGCGCGGCATCTCGTCGCGCAGCATGAGCAGGTCGGCGACCAGCCACGGCTTGACGTTTTCGCGGTAGACCCAGTGATAGGCGGTCAGCGCCGACACCGAGCGCAGGATCGCGGCCCATTGGAAATAATCGAGCGGACCGCCGACGCGCTCGATCGCCGGCAGCAGCAGGTGATATTTGACGTCGAGAATGCGCGCGGTGTTGTCGGCGCGCTCGATATAGACGCCGAGCCGCGAGAACCAGTAGGCGTCGTTGCGCAGCATGGTGCGGTAGGCCGAGCCGTCGAAGCGCAGCGAGGATTCCTGCACCCAGCGCAGGAAGCGCGCGAACTCCTCGCGCGAGCGCGGCCCGTTGCCCCACTTCTTGAGCTCGAGCCAGGCGCCGTTGATGGTGTCCCACATCTCGGTGGTCAGCGCGGTGCGCACCGCGCGGGCATTGTGGCGGGCGGTCTCGAAGCAGCTGCAGATCGAGGACGCATTGGCGGTCGAGAAGGCGAGAAATTCGGTGACGGTCTCTTCGTTCGCCTCGGTATAGGCGGCGAAGAAGGCGTTGGCGCACCCGGCGGTGGCGACTGCGGACTCCCATTCGTTGGACGAGCCGACATACGCGAGCGGCAGCGAGGTCAGCCGGTAGGTGGCATCGAGGATCCGCGCCAGATATTCGGCGCGCTCGACATAGCGGGCGAGCTAGTAGAGATTATCAGCGGTGCGCGCCAGCATCAGCTTGTCCGTCGAGCACCCGGATCATGCGTCCAGCACCCAGGTGTCCTTGGTGCCGCCGCCCTGGCTCGAATTGACCACGAGCGAGCCCTTCTTCAGCGCGACGCGGGTGAGGCCGCCCGGCACGATGCGCACGCGATCGCGGCCGGTGAGCACGAATGGCCGCAGATCGACGTGCCGCGGCGCAATACCGTCCTCGACGCAGGTCGGGCAGGTCGACAAAGCCAGCGTCGGCTGGGCGATGAAATTCCGCGGATCGGATTTGAGCTTGGCGCGGAACGCGGCGACCGCGGCCTTGTCGGCCTTCGGACCGATCAGCATGCCGTAGCCGCCGGAGCCGTGCACTTCCTTGACCACCAACTCTTCGAGATGCTCGAGCACGTAGCCGAGGTGCTCGCTCTCGCGGCAGCGCCAGGTCGGCACGTTTTTCAGTAGCGGCTCTTCACCGAGATAGAATTTCACGATCTCCGGCATGTAGCTGTAGACCGCCTTGTCGTCGGCAATCCCGGTGCCGACCGCGTTGGCCAGCGTGACGTTGCCGGCCTGGTAGGCCGAAAGCAGTCCGGGTACGCCGAGCGCGCTGTCCGCCCGGAACACCAGCGGATCGAGGAAATCGTCGTCGATGCGGCGGTAGATGACGTCGACCCGCTTCATGCCCTCGGTCGTGCGCATATAGA
>JASHXX010000150.1 GCA_030043335.1 Xanthobacteraceae bacterium | reverse complement strand
CATAGTTCGGTAAATCCACCTTGAAACGGATCGCTTCGACCCGTCCGGCGGCGAGCAGCGCGTACGCGTTGTAAAGCTTGTCGTCCTCGACCCAGGGGGTGCCGATGAGAATGGCCGGGCCGCCGTCGACGGTCTCCCGCGCCAGCGCCTCAACCGCGGTGCGGCAGGCCGCCTGGAACGCCGGCTTGAGCACGAGATCCTCGGGCGGATAGCCGGCGAGGAAGAGTTCGGGATAGGCGACAACGTCGGCGCCATCGCGCCGGGCTTGCGCCCGCCCCTTGCGCGCGCGCTCGAGATTGCCGGACACATCGCCGACGATCGGGTTGAGCTGCGCCAGCGCGATCGCCAGACGGTCGGCAGGACGCTCGTTCATAACGCAGGTCTAGAGCATGATCCGCAAAAGTGGAACCCGCGTCTTCGAAAGCAGGTTCCGGCGCGAACTATACAGTCTCAACCCCGGCAATCGACGCGCCGCGCGTGCGGTCAGATGCCGCCGTAGGGAAACGGCCCGAATTTGTAGCTGCCTTGAATAAAAGCGCCGAAGATATCGGCCTTCCAGGAGACCGGCTGCGGCAATCCGATCTCGTCGACGACATTGTTCTCGAAATGCGAATTGCCGTTGGCCTGCAGATGCCAATAGCGCGCGCCGAGGCCCACGCTGGCGTTCGGCGTCAGGTAATACGAGAACACGGCTTCGAGCTGATAGCCCATTCCGGTGCCGTCCTCCGGGATCGGCCCGATGAAGTCGCCCATAAACGGGCCAATTCGCAGCCAGTGCGCATCGGTTCCGTTGAGGCGCACATAAGGCAGCCACGCGGCGTCGGCGCTAAACTTGAAGCGGTCGGCGAACACGACCGAGCCCCCGAGCCCAATCCGTGGCGATTGCCAGAAGTTGGTTTGCGTGATGCCCTCGACTCCGTCCGGGATTGCCGGCTGGCACACTTTGGGATTGGAAGCAGTCTGTGTGCAGCCGAAGGCGTTCACGACTTCCTTGAACAGAAAGTAGCCGGTGAAAATGCCGAAATTGTAGTCGCCGCCGCGCAGCAGATCGTAACCGACGTTCACGTTCGCGTAACTCAGATAGCCGTTGCGCTGCTGGCTCGTGGTGCTCGAATACGGCGCGAAAAACGGCGTCGGGAAGTCTTCGTCCTGCAGCGAGCCGCTCGAAATGGCGCCGAGGCCGACATAGCCCTGCAGGAACCAGCCGTTGGTGGCGGCCATGCGCCCGTAAAACTCGCCGGAATTGGCGATGAGATTGCTGTAGGTGAGCCGTGATACCGGCCCGGTGAACAGGGCCGGAGCGCCGTAAAGGGTCTTGCCGGTCTTGCCGTCCGCGAACCAGTAGCGCGCCGCAAATTCGGCCTGCCAAGCGGGCAAAGGATGCGGCATGAAATATTCGACGTCCGGCACCGTGGGCGCCTTGGTCGCGAGCGGCATCAGCGGCGACAATGGCGCTGCCTGATCGGCCGCCAAGGCCGGCGCTGCGCCCAGCACCGCAAACGCGATCAAACGCAGTAAACAATTCCGTACTGACACCGCACACCCGCGTCTGTTGCCGTTTCTTTGTCGTGACGCGGAAAGTTTTAATCGAATTGTTTGCGTATTTCTTTATCGGTCGCGCCGAGTGCTAATCAGCATGAGCGGCTGGTAAAACGCGATGGTGTACGAGGAGCAAAATCCCGATCGCCGCTCACCACGGCAAGCCGACAGCCTTGGTCAGAAAGCGCATCGTCGCGGCGCTGTTACAGCCCGGCTGCGGCCGGGAGCGGCTTCGCCTTGCCGTCACGCTTTGATTTCAGCAGGTCGGCCAGCAGGAAAGCGAGATCGAGCGACTGCTCGGCGTTGAGCCGCGGATCGCACACGGTGTGATAGCGATCGTTGAGGTCTTCCTCGCTGATCGCGCGCGCGCCGCCGGTGCATTCGGTGACGTTCTGCCCGGTCATTTCCAGATGCACGCCGCCGGCGTAAGTGCCTTCGGCGGCATGAACTTGAAAAAACGCGCGCACCTCCTTGAGGATCTGATCGAACGGCCGGGTCTTGTAGCCGGTCACCGAGGTTATGGTATTGCCGTGCATCGGATCGCACGACCACACCACGTTGCGGCCCTCGCGTTTGACCGCGCGCGCGATCGGCGGCAACAGCTCGGCGACCTTGTCGGCGCCCATCCGGCAGATCAGGGTGAGGCGACCGGGCTCGTTGTCAGGATCGAGAATGTCGATGAGCCGCAACAGCTCGTCCGGCTTCTGCGACGGCCCGGTCTTCAGACCGAGGGGATTCCTAATGCCGCGGCAGAATTCGACATGAGCGTGATCCAGCTGCCGGGTGCGGTCGCCAACCCAGAGCATGTGGCCCGAGGTGCAGTACCAGTCGCCGGTCGTGGAATCCACGCGGGTGAAAGCCTGCTCGTAGCCGAGCAGCAGCGCCTCGTGGCTGGTGAAGAAATCGGTCGTGCGCATCTCCGGATGCAGTTCCGGATCGATGCCGCAGGCGCGCATGAAGTCGAGCGCCTCGGTAAGATGGCCGGCAAGCTCCTGATAACGCTTCGACTGCGGCGAGTCCTTGACGAAGGACAGCATCCACTGATGCGCGTTGGCGAGATTGGCATAGCCGCCGGTGGCGAAAGCGCGCAGCAGATTGAGGGTCGCCGCCGATTGCCGGTAGGCCTCGAGCTGCCGGCGCGGATCGGCCGTGCGCGCCGCCGCGGTGAAATCGGTGCCGTTGACGATGTCGCCGCGGTAGGCCGGCAATTCACGGCCGTCGCGCTTTTCCGTCGGCGAAGAGCGCGGCTTGGCGAATTGGCCGGCGATGCGGCCGACTTTCACCACCGGTGAAGCCGCGGCATAGGTCAGCACCACCGCCATTTGCAGGAACAGGCGGAAAAAATCGCGGATATTGTTGGCGCCGTGCTCAGCGAAGCTCTCGGCGCAATCACCGCCCTGAAGAAGGAAGGCTCGGCCGGCGGCAACCTGCGCCAACGCGCGTTTGAGGTTGCGTGCCTCGCCTGCAAAAACAAGCGGCGGGAATGTCGCAAGCTGCACCTCGACCTCGGCGAGCGCCTTGGCGTCGGGATAGTCCGGCATTTGCGCTGCCGGCTTAGCTCGCCAGGAGTCCGGGCTCCATTTCGCCGCGTTCGTCCGCGTAGACATGACCGCTTCCTCATAGTCCGTCGTCCTTCGAGGCCTCACTCGGTCGACCTCAGGACGACGGCGAACGGCGGTCTTATACACGGCGGCTGCAGGCGGCGACAGCCCGGCGATCTCCAGCCTATTCGGCCGCTTCGCGAGCGTAGCTCGCGCTCTTCTGCCGCATCGTCACCAGCTCCTCTGCGGTCGTCGGATGCAGCGCCATAGTGGCGTCGAAATCCGCCTTGGTCGCCCCCATCTTCACGGCGATGGTCGCGACCTGGATCATCTCGGCGGCGCCCTCGCCAACGATATGGCAGCCGACCACGCGGTCGGTGAGGCCGTCGACCACGAGCTTCAGCAGCACCGTGGTGTCGCGACCCGACAAGGTCGCCTTGAGCGGCTTGAACATCGAGCGGTAGATATCGGTTCGCGACAGGCGGACGCGAGCCTGCGCCTCGGTGAGCCCGACGGCGCCGACCTCGGGATCGGAGAAGACTGCGGTCGGCACATTGGTGTGATCGACAGCGGTGGACTTGCCACCGAACACGGTGTCGGCAAACGCGGCGCCTTCGCGAATCGCGACCGGCGTGAGATTGATGCGGTTGGTCACGTCGCCGATGCCGTAAATATTCGCAACGCTGGTGCGCGAGTATTCGTCGACCGCGAGGCCGCCATTCTTGGCGATCTCCACGCCGACCTCCTCGAGTCCCATCCTGGCGACATTCGGCGCGCGGCCGGTCGCGAACATCGCACAGTCGGCGGTGATCTGGTTGCCGCTCGACAGATGCACCGAAAAACGCGAGCCCGACCGCTCGATTGCCGCGATCTTGCAGCCGGTGATGACCCTGATGCCATGCTTCTCCATGTCCATGCGCACGTGCTGGCGCACGTCGTCGTCGAAACCGCGCAAGATGTTCTCGCCGCGATAGACGAGCGTCACGTGCGAGCCGAGGCCGGCGAAAATCCCGGCGAACTCGACGGCGATATAGCCACCGCCCTGGATCACCACATGGGCCGGCAGTTGCGGCAAGTGAAACGCCTCGTTCGAGGAGATGGCGTGCTCGACCCCGGGGATCGGATCGCCGTAGGTCGGTGCGCCGCCGGTCGCAATCAACACGTACGCCGCGCGCACCTGCTCGCCGTTCGCCAACTGCACCGTATGCGCGTCGCGGAGCACCGCGCGGCTTTTGACGATGGCGACGCCGGCCTTGCCGAGCGTGGCGGTATAGGCCGCTTCCAATCGCGCGATCTCCTGATCCTTATTGGCGATCAGCGTCGGCCAGTCGAACGTCGCTTGCGCTAGCGTCCAGCCAAAGCCGGCGGCGTCTTCGAATTCGGCGCGGAAGCGCGAGGCGTAGACGAGAAGCTTCTTCGGCACGCAGCCGCGAATGACGCAGGTGCCGCCGACGCGATATTCTTCCGCCAGCATCACCCGCGCGCCATGTTGTGCGGCGATGCGCGAGGCGCGCACGCCCCCCGACCCGCCGCCGATGACGAAGAGATCGACGTCGTAATCGGACATGCCGGCACGCGCTCCCATCAGCCCGGATCAGCGCCGCTCGACGAGGCGCACTCCATCTTGACCTGCAAGAATAGCAGCGTGCGCCAGGCCGATGAACAAGCCATGCTCCATCACGCCGGGAACCCTGCAGAGCCACCCCGCCAAGCCCGGCGGATCGACGATCCGCTGCAATTGCGCGTCGAGCAGCCAGTGGCCGCCGTCGGTGACGAACGGCCGGCCGGCCGGCCGCTGGCGCAACGTCGCTGGTCCGGGGCAGCCGGCCTCGGCCGTAGCCGCCTCGACTGCGCGGCAGATAGTCTTGGCGCCGAACGTCGCGATCTCGATCGGCAAGGGAAAACGGCCCAGGACCGACACCCACTTCGATTCGTCGGCGATCACGATCATTTGCGCAGATGCCGCGGCGACGATCTTCTCCCGCAGTAGCGCGCCGCCGCCGCCTTTGATCAGGGTCAGGTCCGGCGCGATTTCATCCGCCCCATCGACGGTGAGATCGAGTTCGGGCGTCTCGTCGAGCGTCGTCAGCGGAATGCGCAATTGTTCCGCCTGAGCGCGTGTCGCGTCCGAGGTCGGCACCGCGAGGATATCAAGCCCCGCACGCACGCGCTCGCCGAGCAAGTCTACGAAGTGCTTGGCGGTCGAACCGGTGCCGAGGCCGACGCGCATCCCTGCTCGCACGAAGTCGAGGGCGCGCGCGGCCGCGGCACGCTTCTGAGCCTCGACATCCATGCCCGCTCTCTAGCCACCTTCCGGCGTCGATCCTAGGGAAAATGTAACCGGCCGCCGTCAAGCCTGCTTGCACCGCCGCGGATCCCCGGCTAGGCGAACGCATGCTCACTATCGTCTTTGATCTCGACGGCACACTGGTCGATACCGCTCCGGACCTGATCGATACGCTCAACTGCACGCTCAAGCAGCACGGCCTGTCAGTCGTTCCCTTCGAAACCGCCCGGCCGTCGATCGGCGGCGGGGCGCGGGCGATGATCGAGAACGCGCTGACGAGCGGTGGGCGCCAGTCGGCGCCGGCCGATGTCGATCGGTTGTACGCCGCGTTCGTCGCCCGTTACGCCGAACACATTGCGGTCCGCTCGCGTCCCTTCCCGCATGTCGAAGCAGTGCTCGACCGGCTGGCGGCGGGCGGTTGTCGGCTGGCAGTATGCACCAACAAGCTCGAATGGCTGTCGAAGCGGCTCTTGGACGCACTGGGTCTGAGCGAACGCTTTGCCGCGATCTGCGGTCAGGAGACTTTCGGGGTACTCAAGCCCGACCCGAAGATATTTCGGTTGACGGTGGAGCGCGCCGGTGGCGAGGCGAAGCGCGCGATCATGGTCGGGGATTCGGTGACTGACATTCGCACCGCACGCGCCGCGCAGGTACCGGTAGTCGCCGTCGATTTCGGTTACACCGCCGTCCCGATCGCGTCCCTCGACCCGGACCGGATCATCAGCTCGTTCGCGCAATTGCCGGCTGCCGTCAGCGATCTCGAGCCTGGCAAAAATACGATGGACGATCAGCGCTTTATCGGGCACAAAGGCTGACGGCGTAGCCTATATATCCCATAGGCTGCGTCGGCTCATGTGGAGCCGTCTTCACCGAAACGCATGCCGATGGACGGCGTGAAGGTGGAATACGTGTCGATTCAAGACCTTGATGGCGCCCCCGGGCGCCCGGCGCTCGTTGATCCATTCGGCCGCGCCATCAGCTATTTGCGCGTCTCGGTCACCGACCGCTGCGATTTCCGCTGTGTTTACTGCATGGCGGAGCATATGAGCTTCCTGCCCAAGGCCGATCTTCTAACCCTTGAGGAACTTGACCGGCTGTGCTCGGCATTCATCGCCCGCGGCGTGCGCAAGCTGCGGCTGACCGGCGGCGAGCCGCTGGTGCGCCGCGGCATCATGACGCTGTTCGCTTCGCTGTCGCGCCATCTCGCCTCCGGGCAACTCGACGAGCTGACGCTGACCACTAACGGCTCGCAGCTCGCCAAATACGCCGAAGAACTCAAGGCGCATGGCGTGCGCCGGATCAACGTCTCGCTCGACACGCTCGATGCCGACAAATTCCGCGCCATCACCCGTTGGGGCTCTTTGCCCGACGTGCTTGCCGGGATCGACGTCGCGCAGGCCGCCGGGCTCAAGATCAAGATCAACGCGGTCGCGCTCAAGGGCGTGAACGAGGACGAGTTCCTGCGGCTCATCGAATGGGCGCATGGCCGCGGCATGGATCTGACGCTAATCGAAGTGATGCCGCTCGGCGAAATCGGCGAAGGCCGTCTCGATCAGTATCTGCCGCTCTCGCTCGTTCGCGCGCGCTTGTCCGAGCGCTACCGCCTCGACGACATCGATTACCGCACCGGCGGCCCGGCCCGCTATGTGCGCGTCGCCGAGACCGGCGGCCAGCTCGGCTTCATTACGCCGCTGACCCACAATTTCTGCGAATCCTGCAACCGCGTGCGCGTCACTTGCACCGGCACTTTGTACATGTGTCTCGGCCAGGAGGACGCGGCCGATTTGCGCAAGCCATTGCGCGCCTCGGAAAGCAACGATCTGCTCTTTGCCGCGATCGACGAGGCGATCTCGCGCAAGCCCAAAGGCCACGATTTCATCATCGACCGCCGCCACCAGCGGCCGGCGCTGGCGCGGCATATGAGCGTGACCGGCGGATGATGAGAC
>JASHXX010000149.1 GCA_030043335.1 Xanthobacteraceae bacterium | reverse complement strand
CCAGGGCCGAGACTGATCTGCCGCGCCGTGCATCTCATCCGCCCTCAGCCGGTCAATTCCCGACGCACGTCGACGAGGCGCAAGATCGCCGACACGATCAGCGCCACAATCACCACCAGCACGACAGCGCTCGCCGCCGCCGGAGGATATTGCAGGCTCGCAATCTCGGTCGACAGTGCCGACACCACGGTCGCGCTCTGACCGCCGCTCATGATCTTGACGACGAAAAAGTCGCCCATCACCAGCGTGATGACGAAGATCGAGCCGAGCGCGATTCCGGTCTTCGACAACGGCAGCACGACTTCCCAGATCACCCGCCAGCGGCTGGCGCCGGCGTCATGGGCGGCCTCGATGATGCCGGGATCGATCCGCGCCATCGAATTGAAGATCGGCACGATCATGAACAAGGTGTTGAGATGGACATAGGCGACAATCACGGCGAAGTCGGAAAACAGCAGAAACGACAGCGGCTCGTGCACGACTCCCAGGTCGATAAGCGCGCTGTTGAACACGCCGTTGCGACCGAGGAACGGAATCCAGGAAATCATCCGTATGATGTTAGACGTCCAGAACGGCACCGTGCAGAGCAGGAACAATCCCATCTTCAAGGTCAAGCTGCGGACATGGAAGACCAGGAAGTAGGCCACCGTGAAGCCGATCACGAGCGTCAGTATCCACACGATCACGACGTATTTGATCGCGGTGAGATAGAGCCGCAGGGTCAGGCTCGACCGAAACAGCTCAATGTAGTTGTCGAGAATGAAGGTCGGGACGATCTGCCAGCGCTCGTAGTCGAAGAAGCTGACCGCGCCGACCAGCAGCATCGGTATGCCGAAGAATACGAGGAGCACGACAGTGAGCGGCGCCACCTGCAGCCACGACACGGTCTGCGGATTGATTTTCATAGTTGCGGCAGTGGCACAGCGGCAGCAACAAGCGGCGAGGCGCGCTGGCGCCCCGCCGCGTATCGAGAAAAAGACATCAAGCGGAGACGAACTCGTTCCACTTGCGGACCATATAACGGTCTTCGTCCATGATGGTGTTCCAGCAGGCGATATTGCCCATGCGCTGCCAGAAGCTGCCGCCGTCACGGGTGCGGCCCGCCTTCTCCATCAAGTGCCCGTAAGGATCCTTGATGTCTTCCTTGGCCGGCTTGCCCTCGTACCAGTAGTCCCACTCGTCGGCGGTGAGGAACTTCTTGGCGTTGTCGGGAACCGAGCTGTAGTAGCCCTGCTTAGCGATGAAGCCGCCCTGCCAGCCCGAATTGTACCAATTGAGGTACTCGAAGGCGGCATCGAGCTTGAGACCGCTGAGATGCGCCATCGGCGCGATGCAGCTGCCCCAGCCGCGATAGCCTTCCTTGAGCGGAACGTAGTAGCAGTCGATGTTGCGCGAGCGCACGGCGGTGACCGCCGGCGACCACATCGATTGCAGCACCACCTCGCCCGACGCCATCAGATTGACCGACTCGTCGAAGGTCGACCAGAAGGCGCGGAACTGCCCAGCCTTCTTGGCATCGATGAGGAGGGCGATGGTCTTATCAATTTCCGCCTTGGTCATGTTGCCCTTGTCGGCGTATTTCAGATCACCACGCGACTCGATCGCCATCGCCGCGTCCATGATCCCGATCGAGGGTACAGCGACGATCGCGGTCTTGCCCTTGAACTCCGGATTGAGCAGCTCGCTCCAACGCTCGATCTTGCGCTTGATGAGGTCGGGGCGGATGCCGAGCGTATCGGCGTTGTAGACGGTCGGGATGCCGCTCAGGAGTTCGGTCGGTCCTTTGGCGAAATTCTTCGCCGTCGCCGACTCGAGATACTGCACCTTGTAGGGCAGGGTGCCTTGCGTCGAGACCTTGCGTCCGTCCGGGTATTCGCCCTTGGTGAAGATCGGTACCGTCTTGTCCCACCATTTGTATTTGTTCACCGGGATCGGCTGCACGATATTGCGGCCGACCATGTAGTATTGGGCGAAAAACTCGGTGTCGGCGATATCGATCGTCTTCGGCTCGTTCACCAGCCGGTTCATCAGCGCGTCGTGGTCGGCGGTCTGCATCTCGACCTGGAAGCCGAGATCCTTCGAAGCTTGGCGGCCGATGTCGATGATCGCCGAGTACGAACCGCCGACCTGCACCAGCTTCACGTCTTTGATATTTTGCGCCCAGATGGTCGGGAAACCCTTTACCAGTCCCGAGCCTACCGCGAGACCCGCGCCGGCCGCCGCGCTCTTGAGCAGGCGACGGCGTGTGACCTGACCGCTCCCTCTCTTCGGGTTCTTGATCATCATACGCTCCTTTCTGGCGTGCCAGCCAAATCGCTTGATTATCCGATGTGACATGCAAGGAGAGCGTCAGATTCAGCACCCGTTACCGGCACCGACGCTCCGTGCGCGAATTTCCCTGGTTTTTTTGCCTGAGGACCGTGTCAGTGACCGCAGGTCGCGCCGGTTGATCAGCTTCCATTCGCGGCCTGTTGGAGTCAAGCTACCGTGCGGCCACCCGGCAACCGGTCCGGCGGTGCCCGGTCGCCACACGAAACGGTAGGTCCAAGCTCGATCAACAACTTGAAATGAGTGAGCGACCGAGCGGGAATTCTTGCTCGGACGCCGGTCCGTTTCGTGCGGGCGATCAAACGGTTTCGGCAACCGGCGCGCCAAGGCGGGCAAAGGCCGCAAGCGAGCGCTCGATCACCTCGCGCGAGAGCCCGCGCGCAATAAAGACGATGCGCGAATTGTGATCGTCATCGGGCCACTGCGGCAAATGATCCGGCGGATGCACGAGATGCTGTACGCCATGGACCACGACCGGTCCAGGACTTTCAGCGATGTTAAGCATCGCCTTGACGCGCAGGATGTCGGCGCCGTGGGCATGCAGCAGCATGGTCAGCCAGATGCCGAAGGCGGTCCAGTCCAGCGGCCGGTCGAACCGCAGACAGAAGGCGTGGATGCTGGCGTCGTGCCGATTGACGTCGGGATGATGATGATGGGACGCGGCGGCATGCGCACGCTCGCTCTCGATCATGAGCCAGCGGCGCACCTCCTCGGCCCTGCCGTTGAGATCATAGAGATCGCGGGCAAGGATGAGGTCGGGATCGAGCGCGGCACCCGGCGCCGTTTGCAGTTGCGCCGCCGCGGGATTGAGCAGCGCGAGCCGGCGCCGCAATTCGACCAGGTCGTGGTCGTCGGCAATGTCGGTCTTGGTGATGACGATGCGATCGGCAACGGCGGCTTGCTTGGCGGATTCCTCATGACGCTCGAGATGCGTCAGGCCGTTGACCGCATCGACGGTCGTGACCACGTTGCCGAGGCGGAAGTGATGGCGCAGCACCGGTTCGGCCATCACCGTCGACAGGATCGGCACCGGGTCGGCGAGCCCGGTCGTCTCCACCGCCAAGCGGCGGAATGCGGGGACTTGGCCGCGCTCGCGTCGTGAGTAGAGATCGCGCATCGCGGCGCTCAAATCGCCCCTGATGGTGCAACACAGGCAGCCGCTCTGCAGCAGCACCACTTCGCTGTCGAGCCGCCGCAGCAGGTGGTGGTCGAGGCCGACTTCGCCGAACTCGTTGACGAGCACCGCGGTATCGGCAAGCGCGGGCGAGGCAAGGAGCCGCTGCAGCAGCGTCGTCTTGCCGCTGCCGAGAAAGCCGGTGATGACATTGACCGGTATCGCCGTCGTCTCGTCGGCCACGGCTCACCAATCCATCTGTGCGAGCCGCTCCATGCGCGCGATCAGCGCGGGGTCGAGCGGATCGCAGGCTCGTCCCAGGATGCGTTCGGCCGCCTGCCAGAGCTGGGCCAAATTGTCGACGATTTCGGCGCGGCCGGTGCGGCTCGCGAGCTGATATTTGGCGCCCTGCCAATCCGTCAGTTCAAGCCCGAACTGCGCGAGGACTAGGTTGGCGACGCGCGCACGCTCAAGCCGCTCGGCGCGGCGAGTGCGCGCCGAGGAGAACGGCACTGTCGGCCGATCCGTCCAGTCGCCCTCGCCGCCCAGAACTCCGCACAGTCCGCACATTCATCCGTCCACCAGTAAGACGCCGCCGGGCCCCCGCCGCTCGCCGCTACTTCTTCCTCGGGTGACGCCTGGCGAAGTCGTCGGCCATCTCATTCATCGTGCAGAAGCGCACTCCGGGGCGCCGGATGATGTGATGATAAAGCCGCTCCAGCATCATCAGCACATGCGGACGTCCGGACACGTCCGGGTGGATGGTAATCGGGAATACCGCGTAGTCGTGTTCGCGATAGACCCAGTCGAACTGGTCGCGCCACATCTCCTCGATCGCGTAGGGGCTGACAAAGCCGTGGCTGTTCGGCGCCTTCTTGATGAACATCATCGGCGGCAGATCATCGAGGTGCCAGCTCGCCGGAATTTCGATGAGGTCGGTTTCGTGCCCGCGCACCAGCGGCTTCATCCAGTGCTCCGGCTTCTTCGAATAATCGATTTTGGTCCAGGTGTCGCCGACGCGCACGTAATAGGGCTGGAAGTCATGATGCATCAGACTGTGATCATATTTGATGCCCTTCTTGATCAGGAGCTCGTTGCTCACCGCGCTGAACTCCCACCACGGCGCGACATAGCCGGTCGGCCGCTTTCCCTGCAGCTTGGTGACCAGATCGATGCACTTGTCGAGAACGGCCTCTTCCTGCTCCGGCGTCATCGCAATCGGATTTTCGTGCGTATAGCCGTGAATGCCGATTTCATGGCCGGCCTGCGCGACCGCCTTCATCTGTTCAGGGAAGGTCTCGATCGAGTGGCCGGGAATAAACCAAGTGGTCTTGATCCCGAAGCGTTCGAACAGCTTCAGCAGGCGCGGGCTTCCGACTTCGCCGGCAAACAGGCCGCGCGAGATGTCGTCTGGCGAATCCTCGCCGCCGTAGGAGCCGAGCCATCCAGCGACCGCGTCAACGTCGACGCCGAACCCGCACAAGATTTCCTTTGCCATGACGCCTTCCTCCGCCGTTCCGCCGAGGGATCATCTGCTCAAGGCGAGCCAACGAGCTTCGCCGCTTCCCTCGTGCAATCGCCTTACGATACATAACAGAGGCGCAATCCGTCTACCTGCGGCAAGATTGGGCAACCTAACGCTTGGTGGTTCTATCGGCTCGATGAACGCCACGGTAATCAGAACCCGCCACGTCGTTGTCGTCGGCACCGGCGGCACCATCGCTTCGCGTTTCGATCCTGCGCTTGGCCGCACCGTGGCGTCGCAGGGAATCGAGACGATCATCGGCGCGGCGGCACCGCCGCGCGACCTGCCCAGGTTGACGTTCGAGAATTTCTCAACCATCGCCGGCTTCAATATGACGCTCGGATTCGCCGAAAGTCTGCTGTGGCGGCTGAGTGAACTCGTTGCGCGCGATGACGTCGATGGCGCGGTCGTGACCCAAGGCACCGACACGATGGAGGAAACGAGTTTCCTCGCCGACCTCCTGATCGATACCCCGAAGCCGCTCATCTTTACCGGGGCACAGCTCGCGCAGGACCACCCGCAATCCGACGGTCCCCGCAACGTCATCGACGCCGTCCGCGTCGCCGCCGCAGAGAACACGAGCGGCTTGGGCGCGATAGTGTGTTTCAACGGTCAGCTTCACGCGGCCCGCGAAGTCACCAAGGTGCACACCAGCGCGCTGGAGACCTTCCAATCCTATCAATACGGCGCGCTCGGAGTTGTCGACGGCGAGCGCGTTATCGTCTATCGCCGGCCGCAAATCCGCCTGCATCTGCGGCCGGACGGGCTCGATAAGCGCGTCGAGCTTCTCAAGGCGGCACTGGGCGCGGACGGCCGGATGATCGATGCCGCTCGACAGATCGGCGTCGACGGTCTCGTCATTGAAGCCTTCGGCCGCGGCAATCTTTCGGCCGAATTCGGACAGGCTATGGCGCGCGCCTGCCACGCCGGCCTGCCGGTCATCGTCACTTCGCGCTGCCCGGTCGGCCGGGTCGAGCCGGTCTATGGCGGCGGAGGCGGCGGCGGTCGCGACCTCGAAGATGCCGGCGCGATCTTCGCCGGCGATCTGAAGGGACCCAAGGCGCGCCTGCTGTTGATCGCCGCGCTCGGCGATCCCACGGCGCGGGGGCGTATTCGCGAGCTGTTCAATATCCTCGGCCCCTGATGGCAAATATCCAAAATGCTTTTCGCGGTTGAGGCAACCGCGCCATGATCATCCAGACGCCACCCGCGGGCGCGCCGCCGCTGGCGGTGATGATGTATGAGCACACCGCGCTCTGCGCGCAGTTTGCGCGCGCCTTCGGCAACGCTCAGTTCGAATCGCCGTCACCGCTGGATCTGATGATTTACGTCATCGGGCACCATGACGCCGGTTGGGCGGAGTTCGACCGCGATCCGGCCACCAATGCGCAGACCGGCCTGCCGTACAATCTCATCGAAACGCCGATGCGGTACCTCACCGTGACCAGCCGGCTGTCGCCCGACTTCAATGAGCGCCACCACCCGTACTGCGGCCTGATCTCGAGCATGCATAGCTGGGGCCTTTACAACGGCCGCTACGGGCTTTCAAAACTCATGCTTATCGACCAAATTCCAGAACAGGATCGCCCGCTGGTCGCGCGCATGCTGGACGGCGAACTCGAGCGCCAGAAGAGATTGAAAGCGGAAATCGGAAGAGATCCCAAAACATCCGGCTGGCTCGACGAGAAAACACTGTTTCAAAATTACAAACAGCTGCAATTCATCGACACCCTCGCCCTCTATTTCAATCGAACGCATCGTGAGGAACGCGGGCCGCAGACTTTCGAACACGTGCCGCGGAGCGCGGACGAAGACGTGGAGGTAACCATAGAACCGCGCGAGGCGGACGTGTACGTGCTGTCGCCGTTTCCATTCGCCGCGGACGGCGCCGAGTTTGCCTTTGCCGGGCGCCGAGTTAGGGCCGGCCAGCAACAAGCGAACGCCGGCTGGCTGGAGGCGCTCAAGTGCTCGCCGGCCGAATGGGAGCGCTTCCGGCTGATAAGCGCTTAGGGATCGTGCGCACCAGGGTCGCGCGACGACTAGGCCGGCACGAATGCCTTCAGCGTTGCTTTGGCCGGGGCCGATTTCCAAAAGTTCGCAGCGCGGCGATAGCCATCCAATAGAACACAATGCTCGAAGTAGCGCCCGATGGTGAGCGGCTCGCGGGCAGGCCGATAGCGCGCCGGATTGGCGGCTATGTTGCGCGCATCCCCGGGGCTCGTCGGCGGTAGCGACGCCATGAAATCTTCGAACGGCATAAACTTTTGCAGCTCCGGTGAAATCATCGGCGGGACCAGCAGGCAGCCTAGGTCCGTTCTGGTCAGATCAACCACGCGAAACTTCTCAACCCCGGCGTTGAAAACCATCAGGTTGAGGCGCGCGAGCGTGCACAGCAGGGCGAGAGCGTAGCGGTCGGCGGCGGAAAGCTCGGCAAAGGCGCGGCCTGCGGCGCGCTGGGCTCGAAGTTCGTCGATCCGCGGCTTGCGGTCGTAGCGACGCGAAAAAACGCCGTCCGCAATCTCACTGTAGGCCCATCGTGCATGAACTTCGGGAAGCGAGAACGTGGCCTGAGTCAAGGGAACGCTCCGATAGCCACAAAGAAATCACTTCGTAGCTGTCCGAGCGAGGATCCGCTCGGCCTCCGTCGAGCCGAGTTCGCTCGCGCGCTGGTACCAGTCACGCGCCTTCGCCTCATCGCCGACAATGCCGATCAGGTTGTGCTCGGCGAGGTAGTGAGGATCGTAGGTAACGGCGAGCGCAAGGGCCGCGTCGGCCATGCCGCCGTCCGCCAGGCGCCGGAACAAGAGCCGGGCCGAGGCGACGTCGCCGCTGCGCATCAACTCGCGAGCCCGCTCCATCAGCCTCGCCGTTTCAGGATCGATCGCTCGAATGACTGCCGGGCCGCCGGCTCCTGAACCGCTCTGGTTGTTGGCTACCGCCGGCTTCGGCTTGGCGATCCATTCGAGCTGCACGGCGCGGCTTTCCAAGAGTCGCTGGTTAGGCGACAGCAGCTCGATCGCAGTGTTCATGGTGCCGACAAAATCCTTGGGCGCATAAACGTAGACGCCATTGAGGTCGCGCGACGACAATTGCCAACTGGCGTCGCTGACCGGCATGCCCGCCGACAGCCGCGTGCCGAGGGCGAGACCGGCCAGCATCAGGGATTCGCGGCCGGTCGCCGAGTCAACGGAAACCCCGAGCGAGAGGGGTTCGTTGGAAAAGGCCTTTTGGTTTTCGACGACCAGCCGGATTGGCGGCGACGCCGCGGTTTCGGCCTCGTTGACCGTCGGCGCGGCCGCGGGAGCCGCCACGGGAGCTGCCGCGGTCACGGGGACACTGGCCCGGCTCGGTGGCCGGCCGTCCGATCGGAAACCGGGCATGACCGTGAAGCCGTAAGCAATGATCGCTGCGCCCAACACTATCGCCGCGACCAGTATCGGGGCGATGCGCCGCGGCGCCGCGTTCGGCGGGTCCGGCACCATGTCCGGCTCGAGACGTAAGCGCCGTCGCGGCCCACCTTCGGCGAAATGACCGTGAAGCAGCGGGTCGTCGGGCCCAGGCGGCAGGGCGCCGATTGGCAATCGCAAATTCGCGGCCGGGGGCAGGGAGGGCCCGGCAGCGGCGGGTTCCGGGTCGGCCAAGGACCTGGCCAGCTCGATCGCGGCTTTGATCGCGTCATCGATCCGCGTCTCCGCCGCGCCGACGGATTCGTCGTTCTCGGCCGACGCTTGTTTATTTTCTTCCGACCGTGGCTGATCGCATTCGGGCGCGAGCGGCAGTGTTTGCTGATCGGTAACCTGACTGTCCGGCGCCGGCCCCGTGCGCGCGCGTCGCGGCGCATAAAGCTCCAAGCCTTCCAATTCGGTGTTTTGCGGAATTGGAGTACTCATGCCCGCCTCCAACGATAGACTTTCTCAGTCGACCTCATGCAGTTTGCATTCTGGTCTTGCAGCGTCACGCCTTCTGCGCCCTAGTTCTTCGCGCGGCGGTTCCAATCCAAGAATTGGGCGTACAATCTTTCGAGCTCCTCGAGAGACAGGTTGGTGCGTCCCTGCCGCGCCATGAAGTCCTTGAACGCAGCGAGCGAAGTCTGGTTGACCGCATCGACATGCTGCGCACGCCAGCGATCGATCCAGTCCTGCGCGGCCTTGAAGCGCTGCCAGCCGGGCACCACCGCGGAAACGCTCGCTTCCTTCCATTTCGGATGGCGCGGCGGTTTGGAGAATTCGTCGATGCGGGAAAACAGCGCGTCGACAAACCTCGCGACCCTCTGGTAGCGGTCGGTGTTTTCCGGCCAATTGAACGCGACCAGTAGAATGCCAGCGGCGACGGTGTCGATTTTCTCGCCTGGAGCGATCAGGTTCGGATAGTCGTCGCTGGTGAACTCCGACGGCAGATAGAGGTCCTGGAGCCTCTGATCGTAGGGGATCGAGACTAGGTGCAGTCGCCGATTCTCGTTCTTGAGGTTGCGCGCGATCGGCATCACCTTGGCGGTGCCAACGATCCAGGCGTCGGCTCTGCCGTCGACGACCTCCTGCAAAGCGCCGGTGTCATCGTTGAGGTGTGTGGAATCGTAGGTGACGTTGATTTTCAGCCGCGAGAATATCGCCTTCGCCGAGTAGAGACCGACATCCTTCGGCGCCTCGATCCGTTTGCCCTCCAGATCGAACACCGTCTTTATCTCGGTCGGCGCGATGATATGAATCTCGTCGTTGTAGAGCTTCATAATGTAGCGCAGCCGCTCGGTGATATTGGAGCCGTATTGAATCTTGTAAAATTCGGGGACGTCGGTCGCCACCAGGCCCATGTCGATGCTCTTGAGGTAGAGCACGTCGATGACGTTCTGGACCGGTCCCTTGCCGAGGACCGGCAGGATGCGCAGCTTGTCTTTCTCGTCGAGGACGCGCGCCATATCGGCGGCAAACACCGACTTTGCCCCGCCGGCAGGCGCGGTGATGATGGTAACCGTGCCGGCATTGACCGCATCGCGGTCGGGGAATGCCCAGGGCGTTGTCAGCGGCGTGAACACCGGCTCCGTCGCGCCCGGTTGCGGCTGCGCGGCTGGTCCGGTCTGAGCGGCCGCGTGGTGCAGCCACACGCCGGCCGCTGCGGCGACGAGCGCAATTGGAATCAAATATCTCATGAGCGTTCCCCGCCGGCACTTCTCGGCATGATCCGAACGACGCAACCTGCGGTGCAGCCTCGGCATGCTTGCGACGCGAAGTGGACGACTTCGCGCCGCTCAATCGTTGCGGGTCACTCCGGCGACAAAATGTTTGCTTGATGACGGAACCGAGACTGCAGCGCCCGGATTTCGTCACGGCTGGCAGCGTCGGAGCAGATTCTGCCGGCGGCACGGCCCGAGAACGGCAACGCCGACCACCGCTAAGACTACGCTGGGCGACCGATCGTGCGTCGTAGCCCGGCGCATCCGCCGGCGTTCTGCGGTTAGCGCTTATCCGGCTGCACGATCGTTCCAGGTTCGTCTTCGATGGCCGATTCCGCATCCGGCGGAGACGGCGGCGGTGCGGACCCTGGTCTCATGTTGGCGGGAAGCGTGGCGGGGTTAACGGGGGCGAAGGCCGA
>JASHXX010000148.1 GCA_030043335.1 Xanthobacteraceae bacterium | reverse complement strand
GCTGGTCTCGAATTACTATCTCTGGTGAGCGGGATGCCGCGCGAGCGTCTCTATTTGTTCGACACCACGCTGCGCGACGGCGCGCAGACGAACGGCGTCGATTTCACGCTCACCGACAAGCTCACGATCGCGCGCATGCTCGACGACCTCGGCATCGACTATGTCGAAGGCGGCTATCCGGGTGCCAACCCGATCGACACGAGCCTCTTTGCCGAACGCCGGCCGCTGCGCGCGCGCCTGACTGCGTTCGGCATGACGCGGCGGCCGGGCCGTTCGACCTCGAACGATCCCGGCCTGGCCGCGCTGCTTGAGGCGCAGGCCGACGCCGTCTGCTTCGTCGCCAAGTCCTGGGACTATCACGTGCGCGTCGCGCTCGAGACCACGGAGGCGGAGAACCTGGCGTCGATCCGCGACAGCGTGCGCGCCGCCAAGGCCAAGGGCCGCGAGGTACTGCTCGACTGCGAGCACTTCTTTGACGGCTATAAGGCCAATCCGAAATATGCGCTCGCCTGCGCTGAGGCGGCGTATGATGAGGGTGCGCGTTGGGTAGTGCTGTGCGATACCAATGGCGGTACGCTCCCACACGAAATCGCGCGCATCGTCGCGGAAGTGTGCAAGACCATTCCCGGCGACCATGTCGGCATCCATGCCCACAACGACACCGAGCAAGCGGTCGCCAATTCCTTGGCCGCGGTGCGCGCCGGCGCTCGGCAAATCCAGGGCACGCTCAACGGCCTCGGCGAGCGTTGCGGCAACGCCAACCTCGTCTCCATCATACCGACGCTGAAGCTCAAGCCGGAATATGCGGAGAAATTCGAGATCGGCGTCTCGGACGAAGCGCTCGCGCACCTCGCGCGCCTTTCGCATGCGCTCGACGATCTCCTTAACCGCGCCGCCGACCGCCACGCCCCCTATGTCGGCGAGAGCGCCTTCGCGACCAAAGCGGGCATTCATGCCTCGGCGATGATGAAAGACCCGGCAGCCTACGACCACGTCGCGCCGGAACGCGTCGGCAACCGGCGCAAGATCCTGGTCTCCGATCAGTCCGGCCGCTCGAATCTCCTCGCCGAGCTTGACCGCATCGGTTTTGCCGTCGACAAGAACGATCCCCGGCTCGGCCGCCTGCTCGACGAGGTCAAGGAGCGTGAGGCGATCGGCTACGCCTATGAGGCGGCCGATGCCTCCTTCGAGCTCCTCGCCCGCCGCCTTCTCGGCAAGGTGCCGCATTACTTCGAGGTGGAGAAGTTCGACGTCAATGTCGAGCAGCGCATCAACGCCAAGGGCGAACGCGTCAGCGTCAGCCAGGCGGTGGTCAAGGTGAAGGTCGGCGACGACATCATGATCTCGGCCGCCGAAGGCAACGGTCCGGTCAACGCGCTTGACCTCGCGCTGCGCAAAGACCTCGGCAAATATCAGAGCTACATTACCGGGCTCGAGCTCACCGACTATCGCGTGCGTATCCTCAACGCCGGCACCGAGGCGGTCACCCGGGTGTTGATCGAGAGCGCCGACGAGAGCGGCGAGCACTGGACCACGGTCGGCGTCTCCGCCAACATCATCGACGCCTCGTTCCAGGCGTTGATGGACTCGATCGTCTACAAGCTCATAAAGTCCAACGCGCCGGCGTGAGCTAGAGGCGTCATGATCGATCACATCTCGGTTGCGGTGCGCGATCTCAACGCCGCCGGGCGTTTCTACGATATGCTGCTTGCCCCGCTCGGCATGACCAGACTGCGCGAAGTACCGGAGGCGACCATCGGCTTCGGCAAAAAATATCCCGAGTTCTGGATCAACCGGCGCGACGCCATGGACCGGGTCGCCGACGACAGCGGCGTGCATATCTGCTTGCGCGCGAGAGATACTGCCGCCGTCGACGCTTTCCATGCCGCAGCGCTCAAGGCCGGCGGCACGTC
Source organism: Xanthobacteraceae bacterium (assembly GCA_030043335.1). Taxonomy (GTDB): domain Bacteria; phylum Pseudomonadota; class Alphaproteobacteria; order Rhizobiales; family Xanthobacteraceae; genus BOG-931. The sequence continues at coordinate 9,785 of JASHXX010000148.1, read as the reverse complement.
AGATGGCGCGCCCGGACTTCGGCCGCAATACCATTCGCGTTACTACGCGGCGTTCATTCGCGATCCGGACGGCAATCGGATCGAAGCGGTGACCTTTTTGCCGGAAGGGGCGGCCTAACAGCCGTTCCGGGGTGCCGACAGTTCACAGTCGGTCGACGGGAACCGCCATTTTCTTTTCTGCCTCGGCGCCCACCCGCACAGCTTTGCGCAGCCTCGGCAGGATATCCTCGATGCGCTCGGCGACCAGGAGATCCACGCCCCGCGCCGGCGGTGGTACCAGGCCGAGCACGCGCATATGGTCGACGAGCGCGAGCAACGGGTCCCAGAAGCCGTTGATGTTGGCGACGAGGATCGGCTTCTTGTGGCGGCCGAGCTGCGCCCAGGTCATCTGCTCAACCAGCTCCTCCAGCGTTCCCAGGCCGCCCGGCAGCGCGACGAAAGCGTCGGCTCGCTCGAACATCGTGCGCTTGCACTCGTGCATGTCGCGGGTCACGATCAATTCCTGCGCAAGCCGCCGCGGCCGCTCCGCCGCTGTCAGGAACTCGGGGATGACGCCGGTCACTTGGCCGCCGTGTTCGATAACAGAACCGGCCAGCGCGCCCATCAGGCCGATCGAGCCGCCGCCATAGACCAGCCGCACCCCATTTGCGGCAAGGATCTTGCCGAACTCGCGCGCGGTCGCGGCAAAGGCCGGATCGGTCCCCGCACTCGACCCGCAATAGACGCACAGCGCATTGATTTTGTTCATGGAGTTCTTCTCATGGAAGGGCTAGATGTGGCCTCGATTCGCCCGCGCCGCAAGCTCTTTGCGCGGGGCGCCGGTGCGGGAGGGGGCAGGAACCTCTATATGACGGAAAACGATCAATGAGATTGGGGCGGCGCCGATGCGGCTTGTCGAGGGCTTAACGCGCAGATGAGAGAATTCCAACGTTCCGCTCCGCGCGGGCGGCCCGAAATCGTTGCCAATCGCGCCGCGCTCATCTCGATGCTGGTTCACCTGTGGCCTTATATCTGGCCGGCGGATCGCCGTGACCTCAAGAGCCGGGTCCTGTTCGCGAGCGTGCTCATCTTCGCCGCCAAGCTCGCCACCATCGCGGTGCCATTCACCTTCAAATGGGCGACCGATGCGCTCGCCGGCCATGGCAGCGCGCCGCTCGGGCCGGACAACTGGCTCGCCTGGGCGATGGCGGCGCCGGTGGTGATGACGCTCGCCTATGGCGGCACCCGCATCCTGATGGGGGTGCTCACGCAATGGCGCGACGGCGTCTTCGCCAAGGTAGCGATGCACGCGGTGCGACGGCTGGCGATGCTCACCTTCGAGCACATGCACCTGCTCTCGCTGCGGTTCCACCTCGAGCGCAAGACCGGCGGGCTCACGCGCATCCTCGAGCGCGGCCGAAACGCTATCGAGACCATCGTGCGCATGCTGCTGCTGCAGCTTGCACCGACCATCGTCGAGCTTGTCCTGATCGTCTGGGTGCTGCTGTTTCACTTCGACTGGCGCTACGTGATCGTGATCACGCTCACGGTCGCGCTCTACGTCGGCTTCACTTTCTACGCCACCAAGTGGCGCATCGGGATCCGCCGCAAGATGAACGAGAGCGACAACGACGCCAACACCAAGGCGATCGATTCGCTGCTCAACTACGAGACTGTCAAATATTTCTCCGCCGAGGAGCGCGAGGGCAAGCGCTACGACCGCTCGATGGCGCGTTACGAGGAAGCGAGCGTGCGCGCCTATACCTCGCTCGCCGTACTCAATGCCGGCCAAGCCGTCGTGTTCAGCATTGGGCTTGCGGCGGCGATGATTCTTTGCGCCGTCGGCGTCGAGAACGGCAACAATACCGTCGGCGATTTCGTCATGATCAACGCCATGATGATTCAGCTCTACCAACCGCTGAATTTCATGGGCCTGGTCTATCGCGAGATCAAACAGGCGGTGATCGACATCGAGACCATGTTCGCGATCCTCTCGCGCAAGCCGGAAATTCTCGACCGGCCCAGCGCCCATGCGCTCAAGGTGCGCGCCGGCACGATCCGCTTCGAGGAGGTGTCTTTCGCCTATGAAGCGGAGCGGCCGATCCTCAGAGGACTGAGCTTCGAGGTTGCCGCCGGCCGCACCGTCGCCATTGTCGGGCCGTCCGGTGCCGGCAAATCGACGATCTCGCGGCTCATCTTCCGCTTCTACGACGTGACTGGGGGCCGCATCCTCATCGACGGCCAGGACCTCCGCGACGTGACGCAGAAATCGCTGCGCGCCGCCATCGGCATGGTGCCGCAGGATACCGTCCTCTTCAACGACACCATCCGCTACAACATCCGCTACGGCCGGTGGGATGCGAGCGACGCCGAGGTCGAGGAGGCGGCGCGGCTGGCGCAGATCGACGGCTTTATTCGCCTCGCGCCCAAGGGCTACGAAACCGAGGTCGGCGAGCGCGGCCTGAAAATCTCCGGCGGCGAGAAGCAGCGCGTCGCCATCGCCCGTACCATCCTCAAGGCGCCGCCGATCCTCCTGCTCGACGAGGCAACGTCCGCGCTCGACAGCCACACCGAGCGCGATATTCAGGATGCGCTCGATCGGGTGGCAAAGAACCGCACCACACTGGTCATTGCCCACCGGCTCTCAACCATCGTCGGTGCCGACGAGATCCTCGTGCTCGATCAGGGCGTCATCGTCGAACGCGGCAGCCATCAACAATTGCTGGCGCAAGGCGGCCTCTATGCCAGCATGTGGAACCGCCAGCGCGAGGCGCAGATGGCACGCGAAATCCTTGCCGAGGTCGGCGAGGAAGCCGCAGCGCCCAATCGCAATCCGCCAGAAGCCGCCGCCGAAGCGGACGAAAAAGAGCTGTTGCCCGCTGCTGATGCCGCCGAATGATTCTGCATTTGCAGTCTTGCTATTTCTCTCAAAGCTCGTCAGATTGCCGCCGCTCCGTGGATACCCAGAAATGAGCCAGGCGCGAATTCAGATGGTTGCTAGCTCGGCGTAGTACCGGCTTCGCCGACCTGCTTCAGCTTCCCGTCACGCCGACGGGAAGTGGCTCATCAACTCCCGCGCCTCTGCGCCGCCTCTCTCCGGAGCGTGTCCTGCCCCATCCGCTTTTGACTGCGCCCGTCGGGCCGAGCCTGCTACGGCTTGCCGGGCCCACCACCGGCCTGATGGTGGTGCAGATCTTCGTCGCCATCGCCGATACCTATTTCATCGGCCGGCTCGGCGCTGACGCCTTGGCCGGACTCGCGCTGGTCTTTCCGTTGACGGCGCTGATGACGAACATCGCGGCGGGCGGAATGGGCGGCGGTGTCGCCTCGGCGATGGCGCGCGCGCTCGGCGCCGGGCGGCTCGATGATGCGCGCGCGCTGGTCCTGCATGCACTGGTCCTGGCACTAGCCTTCGCGCTCGTCTTCACCGCGCTCGCCTGGACGATCGCGCCGGCGCTCTATCGCCTGCTTGGCGGCAGTGACGCCGCGCTGGAGCGCGCATTGACCTTCAATTATGTCTGGTTCAGTGGCGCTGCGGCGGTGTGGGTCTGTTTCTTCTTGTCCGCGGTTTTGCGCGGCAGCGGCGATGCGATCACGCCTGGGCGCTACGGGCTCGTGACCTCGATGCTCTACGTGCCGCTATCGGGCGTACTGACGCTCGGCGTCGGCGCCTGGCCGGGACTGGGCGTGGCCGGCGCGGCGATCGCATCGGTGGTCGCCAGCGCCGCGGCCGCGCTTTTGCAGGCGGACGCCCTATGGCGCGGCAAGCTTGGTTTTACGCCGAAGCTCACCGGCATCCCGCTGCAGGCGCGGCTGTTTGCGGAGATCCTGCGGGTCGGGGCAATGGGGTCCTTGACCACGATGATGTCGAACCTCACCGCGGTGCTGGTGACCGGGCTGGTCGGGCGCTTCGGCGTAGCGGCGCTCGCCGGCTACGGCGTCGGCGTGCGTGTGGAATTCATGCTGGCGCCGCTCGCCTTCGGCATCGGCTCGGCTCTGACGACGCTGGTCGGCGTGGCGGCGGGCGCACGCGCATGGCAGCGTGCGGTGCGGGTCGCGTGGACCGGCGGGCTGATCGCTTTCGCTATGGTCGGCGCACTTGGCTGGATGGTCGCGCTGTTCCCGGAGCCTTGGTCGCGCCTGTTCGTCGCGGACGCGCAGGTCGTGGCCGCGAGCGTCTCCTATATCACCCATGTGGCGCCGTTCTATTGCCTGTTCGGGCTCGGCTTGACGCTCAACTTTGCGAGCCAGGGCGCCGGCCGGATGACCGCGCCGGTGGTGGCCGGCGTCGTGCGTATGCTGATTGCGACCCTCGGCGGGTGGTTTGCCGTCGAAGAGCTGTGGCTCGGACTCGACGGCGTCTTCGCCGCGATCGCGGCCGGGCAGATCGCCTACGGCTGCCTCATCGCCGGTCCGCTGCTCATCGCGCCCTGGGGGCGAAAGCGCCGGTCAATTCTCGCTCGGGGCCTGCTATAAGCCGGCATGTCCGTCATCAACTCGATCCGTGGCCAATTCACGCCGATCCATCCGGAAGGCTATCCGTTCATCGGCGCCTGCGCGCTCGCCAGTCTCATTCTGTTCTGGCTGTGGACGCCGCTCGGCTGGCTGGGCACGGTCGCGACCCTGTGGTGCGCCTATTTCTTCCGCGATCCGCCGCGAGTGACGCCGGTCCGCGAAGGCATCGTCGTCGCGCCGGCCGACGGCCGCGTCAGCCAGGTCGCCAACGCCATGCCGCCGGCGGAGCTTGATCTCGGGGCGCGGCCGCTGCCGCGCATCTCCATCTTCATGAGCGTCTTCGATTGCCATGTGAATCGCGGTCCGGTTGCCGGCCGTATCGAGCGCATGGTCTATCGCGCCGGAAAGTTCCTCAGTGCCGATCTCGACAAGGCGAGCGAGGACAATGAGCGCAACGCGCTCGTCATCGCCACCGGAAGCGCCCGCATCGCGGTCGTCCAGATCGCCGGGCTCGTCGCCCGCCGCATCGTGCCTTTCGTGCGCGAAGGCGACGCCATCGCCGCCGGGCAACGCATCGGCATGATCCGCTTCGGCTCGCGCGTCGATGTCTATCTGCCCGAAGGCGTGCGCGCACTGGTCGCCGAAGGCCAAACCGCGGTCGCCGGGGAGACCGTGCTCGCCGAGCTCAAGGTGGTGCCGCAGGGGCGGACCTTTCGAATAAATTAACGGTATTGCCGGCCGGGCGGTGCGAATCGATCCGGAAGCGAGCCCGGATTGTTTGGATGCTTGACGCTTCGTCGCGCGCCCAATGGCGCGGGCGCGCGCAAATGGTTATATTTCCGACATGTCGATGCATCAGTCTCCTTTCGGCCGGCGTCTGTCATCGTCGAACCGACGGCGGTTCCGCCGCATTCCAGTGCGTACCTTGGTGCCGAATGTCATTACGCTGCTGGCGCTCTGCGCCGGGCTCACCGCAATCCGCATGGCATTCGAGAACCGTTACGTTCTGGCGCTGGCGGCGATCGTGTTCGCGGCGATCCTTGACGGCATCGACGGCCGCCTGGCGCGGCTCCTCAAGGGCACCTCGCGTTTCGGCGCTGAACTCGACAGCCTCGCCGATTTCGTCAATTTCGGCGTCGCCCCGGCGCTGATCCTATACTTCTGGGGCCTGCACGACCTGAAATCGGCCGGCTGGATTGCCGCTATGGTATTTGCTATTTGCGCCGGCCTGCGGCTGGCCCGCTTTAACGTAATGGCCGAGGAGCCCGAGCGTCCGGCCTGGGCGAACAATTTCTTCGTCGGTATGCCGGCTCCTGCCGGTGCCATTACCGTGCTGTTGCCGATCTATGCGGTGTTTCTCGGCCTGCCGCGCTCCCCCTTTGTCACGTGGCTGACGCTGTTTTACACCCTCGGCATCGCGTCGCTGATGGTGTCGCGGCTGCCGGTCTTTTCCGGCAAGCGCATCGGCACGCGGGTGCCGCCGGAGATGGTCGGGCCGCTCATCGTCGTGGTGGTCCTGTTCTTTGCCCTGCTCATTGCCTATCCGTGGGTCCTGCTCACGGCGGGAACGCTCGCCTATCTGGTGAGCCTTCCGTTCGGATGGCTGTCCTATCGGGACTATGAGCGGCGTTCGCGCGAGGGCAGGGCTGAGCCGGCGCCGGCCGCCGCCTCACCGCCGGCGGCAGTCGCTGGCATCGTCCGCTCCACCGACAGCGAAGATCGTCCCTCGCGCCTCAATTGAGCCGCCTTGCCGGCCGAATTTTACGCTGCAAATCCACTGCATGAGCCGTCTTCAGCGGCCATAAGGGATCGACATGGGAGTTGCCCGCCGCACCTTCCTGGCCTCGGCAATGGCGACGGTTGTGGCGCCGGCGGTCGTGCGCCTCGCAGCAGCCGATGCCTCGCGCGTTACCCTTAAACTGCATCATGACTTCTCGGCGGTATCGTGCGTGCACGACAAGTTTCTGGCGCCGTGGGCGCGCAAGATCGAGACGGATTCCGGCGGGCGGCTGCGTGTCGATATCTTCCCGTCGATGCAGCTTGGCGGCCAGCCGGCGCAGCTGTTTGACCAGGCGCGCGACGGGATTGCCGACATCGTCTGGGCCGCGCCGAGCGACACGCCCGGGCGCTTCGCCAAGATCGAAGTTTTCGAGCTGCCATTCGTCGCCGCGCGCCGCGCCCTGGTCAGCTCCAAGGCGATCGAGGATTACGCCGCGGCCAACCTGAAGGACGAGTTCCAAGAGGTGCGCCCGATCTGCTTCTCCTGCGCCGATCGCGGCATCGTGCACACCAACCGGCCGATCCGGACCATTGAGGAATTGCGGGGATTGCGGCTGCATGTGCGCACCCGACTCGCCGGCGAAGCGGTGCGAGCGCTCGGCGCGCATGCGGTGCCGATGCCGAGCGCGCAGCTGCCGTTGGCGATCGCGAGGCACGTCGTCGACGGCGGCGTCGATCCCTGGCACGTGGCGCCGGCGCTGAGGCTTTACGATCTGCTCAAGACCCATACCGACTTCACCGATGCCTCGTTCTCGACGACGACCTTCGTGCTGGCGATGAACAAGGCGTCCTACGACCGGCTGTCCCGCGAGCTCAAGACCGTCATCGACGACAATTCGGGACAGATCGCCGCCGGCATTGCCGGCGCGATGTGGGACCAGGAAGCGAGAGCGGTCGCCGATCTGGTGGCGCAACGCGGCGATCCGATCGACACGCTCCAGCCGGAGGCGGTCGAGCGGTGGCGCAAGGCGACGCAGCCGGTCATTGACGCCTGGCAAAGACAGATGAAGGAGCACAAGATCGACGGCGGCAAGCTCATCGCCGACGCCCAGGCGCTGTTGCAGAAATACGCCGACGAGCCCGAGCCGCAACCTCCGCAGCCGGCTCAGCCGTCACAACCCGAACAGAAAGTCGTCGCCCAGCCGCCGCCGCAGGCGAAGGCTGATACGACGCCGGCAACCGCGAATGTTTCTGCCCAGCCGCCTGCCGCGACGGCGACGCCCGCCCCGACCGCAGCATCGCCGCCCAAGGAGCTCGATATCCCGCTGTAGGGTGATTGCCGCTCTAGCTATTTAGTGGGGTGTGATCTTTTCGGAAAACCGGCCTCCACTTTTCCGGTTCATGCTCTAGGCCGGCAGCGGGTGCCCGGGCATCAGGTCATAAGGATGGCCCCAGCCAGGGAGCGCCTTGATGCGGTTGAGCCACGCCGCGACGTTCTTGTGTTGCGCCGTGAGATCGAAGCCGTATTCCTCCGGCGGATAGTAGAGGTAGCTGGTGAGCGAGACGTCGGCGATGGTCGGCTCCGTGCCCAGAAAATACGGATTGCGCGACAGGCGCTTGTCGAGGATCGCAAGCGAGCCGTCGATTCGGCGCTTGAGAAACTCGAGCACGGCGGGATGGCCGGGTGGTTTGGCGAAATTGCGCAGGAACCGGTACGGACCCAAATTGCCGCCGACTTTCTGATTGTCGAACAGAATCCAGCGTAACGCTTCGAGCCGCTCGTCCTCGCCGCGCGGCAGGAGTTTCCCTGAGTGCTCGGCGAGATAGGTGAGGATCACGCCCGACTGGCTGAGTTTCCTCGAGTCGTGGACGAGCACCGGCGCCTCGCCCATTTCGTTGATGTTTTCGCGGTACTCCGGCGTGCGCTGCACGCCCTTCTTGAAGAAGTCGACGAAGATCGGCTCCCAATCGGCGCCGATGAGATTGAGCATCAATGCCGCGCGATAGGCGTTGCCCGATTGGGCGAAGCAATAGAGTTGAAATTCCGGCATGACGCCTCCTATCGCGACAGCGACACCTGCGTGCCATTCGTCGCCTGGCCGTCAAGGCGATCGCCGCCGACTGCAAACTGCGCCAGCGGCTCGCCTTTGTGGTCGCGGATGATCAGCACACCGTGCTCGAAAGTCCATTTGCGGCTGGTGAAGAAATTGCCCGGACAGCCGCCCTCAGGCGCGATCGTGCCTTGGACGCCGCCGGACGAGCCGCCGAAGGTCATGAAGCAAGCGCCGCCAGCGGCCGCCGCGAGCTTCCACCGGCCGGCCAGGTTGACCGGGGGAGGCAGCGGCGGGGGGGGAGGGGGCGCCGCGGCCGCGCTCGGCTGCGGCTCCGGCTTACTCGCGGCGAGATGCTCGCTGTCGGCACAGGCGGCAAGTACCGCGGCCGCGAGGACTGCCGCGGCGGCCTTTGCCCCGCGCGCGCCCAGTAACCCATCGGCCCTTAGCACCTGTTGGCCCTCAGCCCGTTCATTCCGCCGATCAGGAAAGCGGAAAACCGGTGGAAAAAGAAGCCCCAAGCCGCCGCGCTTGCAGCGCCCCACTTGCGCCAATATTTCTGGCCGGAATCAACTCAATTTCGCGGCCATGTCCAGTGAGGTATGCCATGACGACATCGTTGTTCGTCGCCATCCGAGCGCGCGCCAGAACCGCAATCGCCGCGCTGTTCGCTGTTGCGATCGCGTCGGGCAGTTTGGCGCGCGCCGAGGATGTCGGCGCCGGCAAGGCCGCCTCGCCGGTCGAAGAGTTCTCTCAGCAGCTCGAAGCGTTTCAGAAGAGCGTTCCCGATCTCAACAAATCGATCCAGGATTCGGCCGGCACAATCGATAGCGTCACCGACGTCGACAAGGCGCGTGCCGAGATCGACAAACTGCGCGAGACGGTCTCGACCCTTCTCGGCGCCGTCTCCGACAACGGCCCGGTCTCGCAGCTCGGCGTCAAGGCGCTCGATCATGTCCGCGACAAGCTCAAGGCGCTGGCGCAGGAATCCCGCTTCAAGCCGGAAGAGCGGCAATTCCTGATCGAGCAGTGGCGCAAGCTTCAGGAGCAGACCGAGAGCGCGACCAAGGAGCTTGACGACGCGCGCGCGCAGTTTGCTTCTCTGCTGCAGACACTGCAGCAGAACGAGGATTTCATCGGCGAGCTGATCGAGATTAGGCAGGCGGAAAGGGCGCTCGAGGTGATTCGCAACCTTACCCGCGATATTCGCGATGCGTCCTCGCAGCTCAACAAGCTGATCGGCGGCATCAAGCCGCCGGGCGCCTGAGGCTTGGGCGCTGAGATTTTTGGGCGCTTGAAACCAGGAGAGCGTGATAGTGCGTCGTGTTCTCGGTCTGTTGGCGAGCGCCGCGATCGTCGGCGCCTTTATCGTCGCCTGCCGGCCTGGCGCTGACGCCGGTTACGTCGAGATCAAGACCGTGCCGGTTTCGGCCATTACGCAGACCGCGCTCTATCTCGACGCGGCGAAGCTTGCGCCGATCCGCAAGGGCAGCGCGATACTTCGCCAGCATGTCGGAACCCTCAAGCTGCAGGCCGACGGCGGAGCCGGCTCCCTCACTCTGCTCTGCGATATCGAGGTGA
>JASHXX010000147.1 GCA_030043335.1 Xanthobacteraceae bacterium | reverse complement strand
GATGCCGCCGCGGTGATGCGGGCCTGCAACGTCGATCTCGACAAACTGCGCCGCAGCCTGGTCGCCTACCTCGAATCCGAACTCGACAATCTGGTCACCGACGGCGCCGAGGATTCCAAGCCGACCGCCGGCTTTCAGCGCGTCATCCAGCGCGCGGTGATCCACGTCCAGTCGTCGGGCCGCGAGGAAGTGACCGGCGCCAATGTGCTGGTCGCGATCTTCGCCGAGCGCGAGAGCCACGCCGCGTATTTCCTGCAGGAGCAGGACATGACGCGCTACGACGCGGTCAACTACATCAGCCACGGCATCGCCAAGCGGCCGGGCATGTCGGAAGCCCGCCCGGTGCGCGGTTCCGACGAAGATACCGACACCAAGAACGGCGACGAGCCGAAGAAGAAGGGCGACGCGCTCGACGCTTACTGCATCAACCTCAACAAGAAGGCGCGCGAAGGCAAGATCGACCCGTTGATCGGCCGCGAGGCCGAGATCAACCGCACCATTCAGGTGCTGTGCCGGCGCCAGAAGAACAATCCGCTGTTCGTCGGCGACGCCGGCGTCGGCAAGACTGCGATCGCCGAAGGTCTCGCGCGTCGCATCGTCCACGGCGAGGTGCCGGACGTGCTGCGCAACGCCACCGTGTTCGCGCTCGACATGGGCACGCTCCTTGCCGGCACGCGCTATCGTGGCGACTTCGAGGAGCGGTTGAAGCAGGTCATCAAGGAGCTCGAGGCCTATCCCGGCGCGATCCTGTTCATCGACGAGATTCACACCGTCATCGGCGCCGGCGCCACCTCCGGCGGCGCGATGGATGCCTCCAATCTGCTCAAGCCGGCCTTGGCGTCGGGCACGGTGCGCTGTATCGGCTCGACCACCTACAAGGAGTACCGGCAATACTTCGAGAAGGATCGCGCGCTGGTGCGCCGGTTCCAGAAGATCGACGTCAACGAGCCGACGGTGCCGGACGCAATCGAGATCCTCAAAGGGCTCAAGCCCTATTTCGAGGACTATCACAAGCTCCGCTACACCAACGAGGCGATCAAGGCGGCGGTCGAGCTTTCCTCGCGCTACATCCACGACCGCAAGCTGCCCGACAAGGCGATCGACGTGATCGACGAATCAGGCGCGGCGCAGATGCTGCTGCCGGAAAGCCGGCGCAAGCGCACGATCGGCATCAAGGAGATCGAGACCACGATCGCCACCATGGCGCGGATACCGCCGAAGGCGGTATCGAAGGACGATGCCGAAGTGCTCCTGCACCTGGAAGAGACGCTCAAGCGCGTGGTCTACAGCCAGGACAAGGCGATCGAGGCGCTTGCCGCTTCGATAAAGCTCGCCCGCGCCGGCCTGCGCGAGCCGGAAAAGCCGATCGGCTGCTACCTGTTCTCCGGCCCGACCGGCGTCGGCAAGACCGAAGTAGCGCGGCAGCTGGCGGCGGCGCTCGGCGTCGAGATCATCCGCTTCGACATGTCGGAGTATATGGAGCGCCACACGGTGTCGCGGCTGATTGGCGCGCCGCCCGGCTATGTCGGCTTCGACCAGGGCGGCCTGCTGACCGACGGCGTCGATCAGCATCCGCATTGCGTCCTCCTGCTCGACGAGATCGAGAAGGCGCACCCGGACCTGTTCAATGTGCTGCTGCAGATCATGGATCACGGCAAGCTCACCGATCACAACGGCAAGCAGGTCGATTTCCGCAATGTGATCATGATAATGACCACCAATGCCGGGGCCGCCGATCTGGCGCGCGCCGCTTTCGGCTTCACCCGCACCAAGCGCGAAGGCGACGACATGGAGGCGATCAACCGGATGTTCGCGCCGGAATTCCGCAACCGGCTCGACGCCATCATCACCTTCGCGCATCTCTCGCCCGAGATCATCGCCATGGTGGTGGAGAAGTTCGTGTTGCAGCTTGAGGCGCAGCTCGCCGACCGCGACGTCACCATCGAGCTCACCGATGAAGCGGCGAAATGGCTGATCGCCAACGGCTATGACGAGCTGATGGGCGCGCGGCCGATGGCGCGCGTGATTCAGGAGCACATCAAGAAGCCGCTTGCCGACGAGGTGCTGTTCGGGCGCTTGAAGTCGGGCGGCCATGTGCGCGTCATCGTCGTCACCGACGAGCACGGCAACAGCAAGCTCGGCTTCGACTATCCGGACGGTCCAGTCAAGCCGCGCCCGGAGAAGCTGCCGGAGCCGCGGCGCGCCAAGAAGCGCAAGGCTTCGCCGCGGCGCAAGCCGCCTGGGCCCGGCGGCAACCCGCCGCCCGGCCGCGGCTCGGTGCCGAAGGTGCCGCTAGTCAAGGTCTGAGGCCGCACTCCCCCGAGGGGTGCCCGAGCGCGCCCCAGCGTTGACAGCGCGGGCGGCGCGGGCTTCTTAGCTCGCCAATGCCCCCACCAGCGAAAGCATGACGATCGACAAGACCTACCAGCCGGCTGCGGTCGAGGGCCGCATCTACGCGGCGTGGGAGGCGGCCCGAGCGTTCCGCGCCGGCCGGCCCGAGCGCGCCAAGGCGCCGCCCTTTTGCATCGTCATTCCGCCGCCGAACGTGACCGGCTCGCTGCATATGGGTCACGCCCTCAACAATACGCTGCAGGACATCCTCTGCCGCTTCGAGCGCATGCGCGGCAAGGACGTGCTCTGGCAGCCGGGCACCGATCACGCCGGCATCGCCACCCAGGCCGTGGTCGAACGCCAATTGATGGAACGCCAGGAGCCCGGCAGCCGCGCCATGGGCCGCGAAGCCTTCATCAAGCGGGTGTTGGAATGGAAGGCCGAATCCGGCAGCATCATCATCGAGCAACTAAAGCGGCTCGGCGCTTCCTGCGACTGGTCGCGCGAGCGCTTCACCATGGACGAAGGGCTGTCGCGGGCAGTGGCGAAAGTGTTCGTCGAGCTCTACCGCGCCGGCCTGATCTACAAGGACAAGCGCTTGGTCAACTGGGACCCCAAGCTCAAGACCGCGATTTCCGATCTCGAAGTGGTGCAGGTCGAGACCAGGGGCCATCTTTGGCATCTGCGCTATCCGATCGAGGGCAGGGCGTTCGATCCGAGCGATCCGTCGACCTTTCTCGTTGTGGCGACGACGCGGCCGGAAACGATGCTCGGCGACGTCGCGGTCGCGGTGCATCCGCAGAACGAGCGGCTCAAGCACCTGATCGGCAAGATCGTCGTGCTCCCGCTGGTCGGCCGCCGCATCCCGATCATCGGCGACTCCTATGCCGATCCGGAAAAGGGCTCCGGCGCGGTGAAGATCACCCCGGCGCACGACTTCAACGACTTCGAGGTCGGCAAACGGCACGGGTTGCCGCTCGTCAATGTTTTTGATGCCGAGGCCAGGCTTGATCTGAGAGACAACGCTGCGTTCCTGCACGGCGTGCCGGCCTCGCCCGAACTCGACGAGACGCTGGCGCTGCATGGCCTCGACCGCTTTGCGGCACGCAAGCGGATCGTCGAGCACCTCGAGGCGCGCGGCCTCATCGACAAGACGGAGCCGACGACGCACACCGTGCCGCACGGCGATCGCTCGGGCGCGGTGGTCGAGCCGTTCCTCACCGATCAATGGTACGTCGACGCCAAGACGCTGGCGCAGCCGGCGATCGCCGCGGTGCGCGAAGGCAAGACCGTGTTCGTGCCGCCGCAGTGGCAAGCGACGTTCTTCAACTGGATGGAGAACATTCAGCCCTGGTGTATCTCGCGGCAGATCTGGTGGGGGCATCAAATTCCGGCCTGGTACGGACCGGACGGAAAAATCTTCGTCGCCGAGAACGAGGACGACGCCGTCGCCGACGCGCTCGCCCACTATACCGACAGCGAAGAGATCACCGTCGAGGAAGGCCGCGACATCGCCGCCGATCCCGAGCGCCGCGCCCGCTTTGCCAGCGAATACATCAGGCGCGACGAGGACGTGCTCGACACCTGGTTCTCCTCGGCGCTGTGGCCGTTTTCGACGCTCGGCTGGCCGGACGAGACTCCGGAGC
>JASHXX010000146.1 GCA_030043335.1 Xanthobacteraceae bacterium | reverse complement strand
GAACGTCGCGCAGTCCGACCACCAGATCGAGCGCGTCATGCACGAGCTGATGGCGAAGGCGGTCGAGGAGATCAAGGCGGGCCACTGACGCGCGGCGCCAGGTGGCGCGGCGATTTTCTTCGGCGAGTGTCATGACAATTTCCGCCTTCACCCTCGCCCGTCGGCTGCGCGCCGGCGAAACCGTGTTCAGCGGCTGGTGCAGCCTGCCCTACCCGATCGTCGCCGAGACCGTCGGCCGCGAGGGCTTTATCGCGGTGACGCTCGAAGCGCAGCACGGGCTTTGGGACATGGGCGCCATGCTCACCGGCGTTGCCGCGGTGCGCCAGAGCGGCGCGGCACCGCTGGTGCGCGTGCCGGTCGGCGACTTCGCCATGGTCTCGCGCGTGCTCGACTTCGGCGCCGAAGGCATCATCGCGCCGATGATCAATACCGCGGCCGACGCGCGCGCATTGGTCGCAGCCGCCAAGTACCCGCCGCTCGGGGAACGGAGCTGGGGACCGCACCGGGTGACGGCGCTCGCCGGCATCGCCGACCAGGCGGTCTATCTGCGCGAAGCCAACGACCACGTGGTGACCCTGGCGATGATCGAGACCCGCACCGCGCTCGACAATCTCGACGCCATCGCGCAAACCCAGGGCATCGACGGGCTGTTCCTCGGCCCGTCCGATCTCTCGATCGCGCTGTCGGATGGCAAGACCCTCGACCCGTTGTCGAAGGACGTCGAGCGCGAGCTCGACCGCATCATTGCCACCGCGGAACGCGCCGGAAAGATTGCCGGCGCCTTTTGCCACACCGCCGAGCGCGCCGTGGCGCTGGGAAAGCGCGGCGCCCGGTTCCTGGCGGTGATGAGCGACATCGCCATGCTGCGCGCCGGCACCGCGGCCGCGCTCAAGGTGCTCAAGGCCGGCTGAGCCGGTCGTCGGCAATCTTGCGCTCAAGCCGCGCGAGCACTTGCGCAAGATCGGCCTCGACATCGGCCGCTTTCGCCTCGACGATTTCATAGCCGCGCGCGGCAACCCACGCGCGCTTTGCCCTGCGCGCCCTGGCGGCGATGTCCTCTTCGTTGCCCGGCACGAGGTCGATAACGAGGCGCAGCGGGAACGAGACGAAGTCGCAGATGTGCGGGCCGACCGGCGTCTGCCGCTTGAAGCCGAGGCCGGCAAAGCGCCGGTCGTTGACCAGCGCCTGCCACAGCACGCGTTCGGCCTCGGTCGGATTGCGGCGGAGAAGCCGGGCGAGGCCGCGCACCGGGCCGCGCTCCGACGGCACGCGGCCGCCGCCATGCTCGGCGAGAAGCGCGCGCAGAAGCTCGGCCTCCTCGCCGTCAAGCACGCCGCCGCGCGCCGGCCCCTTGCGACCCTCGGCGATCGCCATGATGACGCCGTAGAGCGTCTGGATGTCCTGCTGCGTCGGCTGCATGCGGGTGAAGATGTTGCGCAGATTGATCTGCATGGTCTCGCGCTTGTCTGGCGGCCGGAAAAACTCGACCTTCTCCAGCTCGCGCTCGAGCGAGGCAAAAAACGCGAGAAGTTGCTGCTTCAGCGCCGGCGCGGATTTCTCCGGCATGGCGAAGGGAAGTTTGCCGCCGCTCGCCAATTTGAACCATTCATAACCGACCACCACCACCGCCTGCGCCAGATTAAGCGAGGCGAAGGCGGGATTGACAGGCAGCGTGAGAATGCGGTCGGCGAGCGCGACTTCGTCGTTCTCGAGCCCGTTGCGTTCGCGGCCGAAGGCGACGGCGACGTTCTCGCCGGCGGCGATACGCGGCGCCATCAGCTCAGCCGCCGCCGCGGCGTCGACAACGGGCTTGGCCTGATCGTGGGCGCGCGCGGTCGCGGCGAAAACGAAGCCGCTGTCGGCGATGGCGTCGGCAAGGCTGTGATAAAGCTCGGCGGCGTCGAGGACGCGGTCGGCGCCGGCGGCCATCATCCGCGCCTTGGCGTTCGGCCAGGCCGGGCGCGGCGCGACGAGGCGCAGCCGCGACAGCCCGAAATTCGCCATGGCGCGGGCGGCAGCGCCGATATTCTCCGGCAGCTGCGGCTCGACCAGGATCACGATCGGCGCCGGCTCCTGCGCCCAGCGTTTGGTCTTGTCGGTTCCGGCGCCTGGCATCGGGCTTGCTGCTCAAAAATCCGCGCAATCATCGCTCTTTACAAGCTTGAACCGCAATGGCACCTGATCGCGGCCGTGGGCCCGATCCCTGTCTTCGTCATCAGCCTTGAGCGAACGCCCGAGCGCCTCGCCACCATGGCGAGGCAACTCGATGCGCTGCGCGTGCCGTTCATGTGGATCAAGGCGATCGACGGCCGGCAATTGAGCGAGCCGGAGCTGCGCCGCATCATGCCGCGGCCGAACAATTTGCTGCTGCGCTATCCGCTGACGGCCGGCCAGATCGCCAGCACCGCGAGCCACCGCCTCTCGATCGAACGGATCTCCGAATCGGGAGCGGATTTTGCCTGCGTGATGGAGGATGACGGCCAGCTTGATTCGACCTTCCCCGACTTCCTCGATCGCGACTGGCTGGCGAGCCTGCCGCCGTTCGACATTCTCAAACTTGCGTCCGACTGGGCGGGCCGCCGGGACGATCTTGCCGTACCGATCGCCAGCCGCAGCGCGCGGCAGGTATGCGTTCCGCTGCACCCGAGCTATTCGGCGCGCTGCTACGTTCTCAGCCGCAAGGGCGCCGGCAATGCGCTGCGCCGTTTGCGCGTCATCGACGACACCACCGACTTCATGATCTTTCGCCGGCCGATGACCTCGATGCGCTTCCTCGATGTCCGTCCCATCGTGGTCGGGCTCACCGGCGCCGAGACGACGCAGCGCAATTCCGGGCGCGATGCGCCGGCGCCGTGGTGGCGGCCGATGCTGAGCTGGGCGCCGCACCGGCTCGTGTTGATGGACCGCAAGGTGCGCCGCTACCTCGCATTTGCACGCACGCTCGGCGCCGGCGGATTTCGCCGGCTCGAAGTCGTTCCGCTCGAGGTGCGGCGCTCCGGCGCCGCGACGAGCCAAGCGGCCCGGTCGCTGCCGGCCGCGTAACGAGCCGGCGGCAGCATTCCACTTTCTCCGCTGCGTCGGCGATGCTATAGCCTCGCCGCCTGACGACGCCTGCCGGGTGCGGCGTCTCCTCCGCTCCATTTTCGCGCGACCCCTTGCGCTAGGCAGAAAGCTCAAAATCCCATGGCGAAGATCAAAGTGGCCAATCCGGTGGTCGAGCTCGACGGCGACGAGATGACCCGGATCATCTGGCATGAGATCAAGAACAGGCTGATCCACCCCTATCTCGACATCGATCTCAAATATTTCGATCTCGGCATTGAGAAGCGCGACGAGACCCGCGACCAGATCACCATCGACGCCGCCGAAGCGATCAAGAAATACGGCGTCGGCGTCAAATGCGCGACCATCACCCCCGACGAGGCGCGGGTGAAGGAGTTCGGCCTGCACGAGATGTACCGCTCGCCGAACGGCACCATCCGCAACATCCTCGGCGGCGTGATCTTCCGCGAGCCGATCATCTGCAAGAACGTGCCGCGGCTCGTCCCCGGCTGGACCAAGCCGATCATCATCGGCCGCCACGCCTATGGCGATCAGTACCGCGCCACCGATTTCAAGGTGCCGGGCAAGGGCAAGCTGTTTCTCAGCTTCATCGGCGATGACGGGACCGAGATCAAACGCGAGGTGTTCCAGTTTCCCGGCTCCGGCGTCGCCATGTCGATGTACAATCTCGACCAGTCGATCAGCGACTTCGCCCGCGCCTCGATGAA
>JASHXX010000145.1 GCA_030043335.1 Xanthobacteraceae bacterium | reverse complement strand
TGCGGCTCTGCGTCGAGGTCGGCGGCGTGCTCACCGGCGAACATGGCGTCGGCGTCGAGAAGCGCGACCTGATGCCGGCGATGTTCTCGGAAACCGATCTCGATCAGCAGCAGCGCGTCAAATGCGCGTTCGACGACAAGGGCCTGCTTAATCCGGGAAAGGTGTTTCCGACGCTGCATCGCTGCGCCGAGCTCGGCCGCATGCACGTGCATGCCGGCCGCGTCGCCTTTCCCGACATTCCGCGCTTTTGACCGCCTGCGTCGTTACAGCGCCGGCGCGGGCTCGCCAGATGAACGCCGAGAATCTCAAGCCGCGCGACGCCGCGGAGGTGGAACAGGCGATCCGATGGGCGCTCGGTAGCGGCAAGACGCTCGAGCTTGTCGGCGGCGGCAGCAAGCGCGCGATCGGCCGGGCGGCGCAATGGGACGCGACGCTCGATCTTTCGGCGCTTTCCGGCGTCACCCTTTATGAGCCGGCGGAGCTGGTGCTCTCGGCCAAGGCCGGAACGCCGCTTGCCGAGATCGAGGCGCTGGTTGCGGCCAACGGACAACAGCTCGCCTTCGAGCCGATGGACTATGGCGCGCTTCTGGGCGCGGCGGTGGGCGCCGCCACGATTGGCGGCGCGCTGGCGGCCAATCTCTCCGGACCGCGGCGCATCAAGGCCGGCGCGGCGCGCGATCATTTCCTCGGCGTCAGCGCCGTTTCCGGCCGCGCCGAAACGTTCAAGTCCGGCGGCCGCGTGGTCAAGAACGTCACCGGCTACGATCTCTGCAAGCTCCTTGCCGGCTCCTGGGGCACGCTTGCGGCCATGACCGAGGTGACGGTGAAGACGCTGCCCAGCGCCGAGACGCAGGTGACCATCCTGGTGCGCCGCCTCGACGATCGGGCGGCAGGCAAGCTCATGGCGGCGGCGATGGGCTCCTTCGCCGACGTGTCGGCAGCCGCGCATCTGCCCGCGGTCGCAGCCGCGCGCATCGGCGAAGTTGCGGCGGCGGGAACCGCCGTCACCGCCTTCCGCCTCGAGGGCGTCGCCCCCTCGATCGCGCATCGCAAGGGCGTGCTGGAGCAGCTCGCCGCTCCGTTCGGCGCGCCGGAGACGATCGGGGAGGCGCCTTCGCGTGCGCTGTGGCGCGCGGTCCGCGACGCGGCGCCTTTTGCCGCCGCGGGCCCCGCCGGCAGCCGCTATCTGTGGCGCATCTCGACGGCGCCGGTAAGCGGCGCCGAAGTCGGCCATGCGCTCGTCGCTAGGACAGGGGCCGAGGTGTTCTATGACTGGGCCGGCGGGCTCATCTGGGCCGCCTTGCCGGCCGCCGACGATGCCGGCGCGGGCCTCGTGCGCGCGATCGTCGCCGCATCCGGGGGCCACTCGACGCTCGTGCGCGCGCCGGCCGCGGTGCGCGTCAGCGTCGAGGTGTTCGCTCCGCAGCCGCCCGCGCTCGCCGCATTGACGAAGCGCGTCCGCGAGAGCTTCGATCCCCAGGGCGTGCTCAATGCCGGGCGAATGTGGGCGGGCGTATAAATCACCGGGCGCATCATCATGCAGACCGCCTTCACGCTAGCGCAGCTTGCCGATCCCGATCTGGCTCAATCGGAGAAGATCCTGCGCGCCTGCGTGCATTGCGGCTTCTGTACCGCCACGTGCCCGACCTATGTGCTCGACGGCAACGAGCTCGATTCACCGCGCGGGCGCATCTACCTCATCAAGGACATGCTCGAGAACGAACGGCCGGCGACGACCGAGGTGGTGCAGCACATCGATCGCTGCCTGTCCTGCCTCGCCTGTATGACCACTTGCCCGTCGGGGGTGCATTACATGCACCTGGTCGATCACGCGCGGGTTCATATCGAGGAGACCTACCGCCGTCCGGTCGCCGAGGGCCTGCTGCGGGCGATCCTCGCGGGGCTGATGCCCTATCCGCGCCGCTTTCGGCTGGCGCTCGCGGCGGCGCTTCTCGCCAAGCCGCTGGCGCCGCTCGCCAAGGCCGCCGGCCTCACGCGCATCGCCGCCATGCTCGATTTGGCGCCATGGCGCTGGCCGCGCTGGCCGCTGAGGGCGCAAACGGTCGCGGCGCAGGGCGCGCGCAAGGGCCGCGTCGCCCTGCTGGCGGGCTGCGTCAACGACATCATGGCGCCGCAAATCAACGCCGCCGCGATTCGCGTCCTGACCCGGCACGGCATCGAAGTTGTGGTGGCGCAGGGCGCCGCCTGCTGCGGCTCGCTGGTCCACCATATGGGTCGCAAGGAAGCGGCCCTCGTCCAGGCGCGCACCAATATCGACGCCTGGACGGTGGCGGGACCGCTTGACGCGATCCTGATCACCGCCTCCGGTTGCGGCACGACCGTGAAGGATTACGGCTTCATGCTGCGCACCGACCCGGCCTATGCCGAGCGCGCCGCGCGCGTCGCCGACCTCGCCAAGGATGTCGTCGAATACCTCGCCGCGCTGCCGCTTGCCGCCGTCGCCAAGGCTCCCGGATCGGTCGTCGCCTACCACGCCGCCTGCTCGCTGCAGCACGGGCAGCGCATCGTGCGGCAACCGCGCGACCTCCTGGCCAAGCTCGGCTTCCGCGTGCGGGACATTCCCGACGGCCATCTGTGCTGCGGCTCGGCTGGCACCTACAATATTCTGCAGCCCGATCTCGCAAGGAGGTTGCGTGCGCGCAAAGTCGGGACTATCGAGGGGTTGCGACCTGATGTAATCGCAGCCGGCAATCTCGGCTGCATCACGCAGATCGCAGCGGGCACGGACCTGCCAACCGTCCATACGGTCGAGCTGATCGATTGGGCTACTGGGGGGCCAAGTCCGCCCGCCGTTCGGAAGCACCGGCCGCCCGCGGCGACGGGTTAGGCGAGGGCCGCGGGCCGCGTGGAGCTCGGCGGGTGTCGTGCGGGTGTCGTGAGGTAAACCTGGTCTCCTATCGGGACCGACTGGATTTGTATATTCTCAGCATAGATCGGGAGGACGATTATGGCGAAGAAGTCGAAGGCGAAGAAAAAGTCCGCGAAGAAGAAGGCGGCTCCGGCGCGCAAGAAGAAAAAGACGACAAAGACGGCCGCAAGGAAATCAACCCGCAAGGCCGCGAAGAAAGCCGCACCGAAGAAGGCTGCGCCGAAGCGCAAGGCGCCGGCAAGAAAGCCCCCACCCCCGGCGCCCGCGCCCGAGCCGGCGGCTCCGGCTTGGACGCCGTCCCCGATAGGCTCCGGCCTGGGCGGTGGACATGGCGGCGGTCACGGCGGCGGTGACGACCTCTAGGCCTCGCCGTTCGCGGCTGATTGGACGAACTTGTTGAATGAGCTTGGCGCGGGCGGCGCAAGCCGGCCGCGCCGTTTATTCGGGAGCGCGCCGCCGCGCTAACCGCGTGCTGGCGCCCTCGGCGCCGCCTCCGGCAAGCTCAGAACGAGCGCGAGCTACTTGACCTCGACGTCCTTCCAGAAGCCGAACCGGCCCGCGACCTGCACCATCGCCGGCTGCGGCGCTTCGTATGACCAGGCCGCGCGCTTGTGGCGCGTGCCGTCGACGACCACGTCGTAGAACTGGACACCGTGGGGACAAGCCCAGTCCGCCTCGGTCTTTTCGGTTTTTTCCAGCCAGTCCATCCGCACCGCGGAGGGCGGAAAATATTGGTAGCCGCCACACGCCACGATGTCGTTACTCTGTGCGACCACGCGCGCGCCAATGCTTGCCTTCATGCTGCGGTCCCATGCGTCCGAGCCAGCTTGCGTCAATATAAGGGACCAAACTCCGCGGAATAGCGCCGGCCACGGAGGCCCTGATGCGCCGCCGACGCATGGCACTCTCGAGGCCCCATTCGACCCGCCGCAGCGCAACAACTGGGCGGCAGCCATAAAGCGGGGAGTGTCGCCCGCGCGCGACATTATAACCTTGACAAAGCACACACAAATGGTTGATAGGAAAACGGTCCCGCCTAGCGGGGCTGGCGCGCCCGCATACGTCGTTGGCCAAGAGTTGATCGCTGCGTGTGGAGCAGACGCAGGACGTTGGCTGTGTGTCAGCCCGAGTGAAAGCCAGCCACCGTATCCGAACGGTGCATTACGTGGACGGAAACACCCTGATCGCGAGGATTCATAACCGACACGATCTGTCGTTGGAGCATAGGTGTTCCATCGGCGCTGACTGGTGTAATAACGTCGGGAGGATCAATCAGAAAAATATTATGGTGGTTAAGTAGAACCACTACTTTGTTTGCCCAAAGTACAACGGCGTTGAGATCGAACGGCTTTTGCTTGCCAGCAAGAATGTCGCGCAGGTCGCTTACGTGCAAAAAATTGGCCGCACTGCGGTAGCTTTTTACGAGTTCTTCTTGCGTCAGATACCCATCTAGAATTTCTCGCCATCCGGTAACAGCGCCATTTTCTACGATTTGCTGGGTCGGCCGAGGATAGAAGTTGGGATGCAATTTCTCTAGCGTGTTGATTATGAGATCGGCTTGATAAGTGTGCGGTAATCGG
>JASHXX010000144.1 GCA_030043335.1 Xanthobacteraceae bacterium | reverse complement strand
GGCGATGCCGCGGTCGGCCTGATCACCACGCACCACTACAACGCCGATCTCGACAATCCCGAGAACAAGCGCTTTGTCGCCGCCTGGAAAAAGGAATATGGCGCCGACTCTACGCCGGACTTCACCGCGGTCGGCGGCTATGACGGCATGGCCGCGATCGTCCACGCAATACAGGCGACCAAGGGCAAGATGGACGGCGAAGCGGCGGTCAAGTCACTGCTCGGCTGGAAATTCGATAGCCCGCAGGGGCCGATCATGATCGATCCCGCGACCCGCGACATCGTTATGAACGAATATCTCGACGAAGTCGTGAAGGGTCCAGACGGCAAGCTGCACCAGAAGGTCATCGGCGAGACCGATCAGGTGAAGGACAAGTGCAAGGAACTTGAAATCGGCCCGTGCGCGCCGAAGAAGTGATTGACGCGCGACCTTGACGATCTTTAACGACGGGGCCGCTGATCCACAGCTGTGGGCGGCGGCCTCAGCGTTGCTGGAAACGCGAATAGCGCGACGGCGAAACAGCGAATAGGGTGTTCGCAACCCATTCGCCGTTTGCCGTGGGATGGGGCGCGGGATCGCTCGTGATCGAAAACATCGACTTCGCCGGCATCCTGCTGGGCGGCCTGTCCGCCGGCACGGTCCTGTTCATCGTCTCGGTCGGACTCTCGATCACCATGGGGCTGATGGGGTTCGTCAATCTTGCGCACGGCGCCTTCGCCATGTTTGGCGGCTACGTCATCGTGTTGGCGATGAACCGCGCCCATGTCGGCTTCGCTGCGGCGCTGGCGCTCGGCTTCCTCGCCGCCGCCGCGCTCGGCGCGGTGTTGGAGCGGCTCCTCTATCGCCGGCTCTACCGCGCCGGCGAGCTCGACCAGGTGCTGTTCACGATCGGCCTCATCTTCATTTTCATTGCCGCGACCGTGATCGTGGTCGGCCCGGAAAGCCAGCTGCTGACGCTGCCGCAGAGCTTGCGCGGCCAGCTTGATCTCGGCTTTACGCATTACCGCACTTACAGCGTGTTTCTCATCGTCGTCGGCTTTTTGATCGTTGCCGGCATCTGGCTTGCGATCGAGCGCACGCGGATCGGCGCGCAGATCCGCGCCACGGTCGACAATCGCCGCATGGCGGAATCGCTTGGCATCAATGTCGATCGACTGTTCACCATCACATTTGCCTTTGGCAGCGGCATGGCGGCGATCGGCGGCGGCCTCGGCGCCGAATTCCTCGGCCTCGATCCGCAATACGCGCTGAAGTACCTGGTGTATTTCCTGATCGTGGTCTCGGTCGGCGGTCTCGGCAGCGTGGTCGGAGTCTATTGCGCGGCGCTGCTTCTTGGCGTGCTCGATTTCGTGCTCAAGCTCTATGTGCCCAAGGGCGGCACCATGTTCATCTACGTGCTCACCATCCTGCTCCTGCTGTGGCGGCCGCAGGGGCTGTTCGGAAGGAAAGAGACTTGAGCGTCGCGCTCGCTCCCGCCGGAGCGGCCGCTGCCGCGGCGCGGCTCGCGCATCCGGCGGCCCGCACCCTGATCCGGCGTCACCATTTGCGCTGGTGGGAAGCGCTGCCGTGGGCCGCCGCCATCGGCTTCTATTTTGCCTTTCCCGCCTATCTTGCGTTCGGCACCGAGCTTCTGATCACGGTGCTGTTTGCGCTGTCGCTTGATCTCGCGCTCGGCTACGCCGGCATCATCACGCTCGGCCACGCGGCGTTCTTCGGCGCCGGCGCCTATGCCGTCGGGCTGCTCGCCTTTCACGGCATCTGGACCGAGCCGATTACCAGCCTCGCGCTCGCCGCCCTGGTGGCGGCCGCCATCGGTTTCGCCTCGGGGCTCGTCCTGTTGCGCACGCGCGGCCTCACGCTGCTCATGCTCACAATCTGCACCATGGCGCTCCTGCAAGAGGCCGCGAACATGGCGCACGACTACACCGGCGGCTTCGACGGCCTGCCGAACCTACCGATTGCGCCGGTATTCGGCGTGTTCGCCTTCAACCCGCTCTACGACAACACCCAATATCTTTACGCGCTCGCCGTTCTTCTCGTCTCGTTCCTGTTCGTGCGCACTCTAGTTTACTCGCCGTTCGGCCAAAGCCTGACCGGCATTCGCGAGAATCTGTTGCGCATGCACGCGGTCGGTGCCCCGGTGCGCTGGCGGTTGACGGTCTGCTACACCATCTCGGCGGCGCTCGCCGGCGTCGCCGGCGGCCTGTGGGCGCAGACCAACGCCTATGTCAATCTGAGCGCGCTCGATCTCGACCGCGCCGCGACCGTGCTGATCATCTTGATCCTCGGCGGCTATGGCCGCCTCTATGGCGCCTTCGTCGGCGCCGTCGTCTATCTCGCGCTGGAGCATTTCCTGGCGCGCGTTTATCCGACGGCGTGGCAGCTCGGCCTCGGGCTCCTCTTGGTGTTGATCGCGCTGTTCGCGCACAACGGCATCCTCGGGATCGGCGCAATGCTGTGGCGGCGCTACGGGCGCGGACGAGCGGAGGCATGACCGATATCAGTCTCGAGACGGAGGGCCTTGGCCGCCATTTCGGCGCGCTGACCGCGGTCAACGGCGTCGACTTCAAGCTTGCGGCCGGCGCGCGCCATGCGCTGATCGGGCCGAATGGCGCTGGCAAGACCACGTTCGTCAACCTGCTCACCGGCGTGCTCACGCCGACGCGCGGGCGCGTGCTGCTCGCCGGGCGCGACATCACCGCCCGGGCGCAGGCCGAGCGGGTCAAGCTTGGCATCGCGCGCACGTTCCAGATCAACCGGCTGTTCCGTGGGCTGTCAGTGCTGGAAAACGTCTGTATCTCCGTCGCCGAGCGCGTCGGCGCCGCAACGTCGATGTTCTATCCGGCCGGCAGGCGCGTCGATGTCATCGATGAATCGATGGATCTCCTGGACACGTTGAAACTCGGCGATGCGGCGCGCCACTGCGTCTCCGAGCTGCCTTATGGGCGGCAGCGCCTGGTCGAGCTCGCGATCGCGATCGGGCTGCGTCCGCGGGTTTTGCTGCTCGACGAGCCGGCAGCCGGCGTGCCGAGCGCCGAGACCCATATCATCCTCGACGCCATCGAGCGGCTGCCGGAGCAGATCGCGGTGCTGATCATCGAGCACGACATGGACGTGGTGTTCCGCTTCGCCAAGCGCGTCACCGTGATGGTCGGCGGGGCGGTGTTCGCCGAGGGGACGCCGCGCGAGATCGAGGCGAACCCGCACGTGCGCGAGGTGTATCTGGGCCAAGCCGCGCTTAGTGCCGCTCATGGCTAGCGCGCTCGAGCTGCGGCGGGTCTCGGCGGGCTATGGCGAGACCGTGGTGATCGAGGACATCGATCTCAAGCTCGCGCCCGGCGAATGCATCAGTGTGATCGGCCGCAACGGCGTCGGCAAGACCACGCTGCTCGCGACCGTTATGGGCCACACCACGCGGCACTCGGGCGACATCGTTCTCGATGGCCAAAGCCTCGTCGGCGTGCCGCGCTATCGACGGGCGCTCGCCGGCCTCGGCTTCGTGCCGCAAGAGCGCGAGATCTTCCCGTCGCTGACGGTGCGCGAAAATCTCCTGGTCGGCGCGCGGCCGGGGCTTTGGACGCTCCGACGCGCTTTCGAGCTGTTCCCGCGCCTCGAGGAGCGGCTCGACAACATGGGCAATCAGCTCTCCGGCGGCGAGCAGCAGATGCTGGCCATTGCGCGTGCGCTGCTCACCAACCCGTCGATCCTGCTCATGGACGAGCCGACCGAAGGCTTGGCGCCGGTCATCGTCGAGGGCTTGATCGCGGTGCTCGCCAGGCTGCGTGGTGACAGCGCGCTCTCGATCATCCTGGTCGAGCAGAACAGCCGGGTGGCGCTGACCTTCTCGCCGCGCACCGTGATCCTTGACAAGGGCCGCATCGTCTACGACGGGCCATCGGAGCCGCTGCGCGCCGATCCGGAGCGGTTGGCAAAGCTTATCGGGCTGGTGGAGTGACTTGCTTTCCTGCCGCGCAGCCGCGGAGGACGACCGTCACGCATGCGCCTGGCGCTGCGGGTCGGCGATCTTTTCCAGCCGGCCGAGCACCTGCATGCAGGGGAGGAGCTGTGCGAGGCTCGCGTTAGGCTCGCGCTTGGCCTTGATCGCGGCGATGAACTCGCGATCCTCGAGCTCGATGCCGTCCATGGAGACGTCGACCTTGGAGAGGTCGATCTTGTTGTCCTTGCCGTCGGCGAGATCGTCGTAATAGGCCTTGTAGGTGCCGTTGTCGCAGATGTAGCGGAAGAACGAGCCGATCGGCCCGTCATTGTTGAACGACAGCGACAGAGTGAGGATCGCGCCCGACGGCACCTTGGCGACGATGCCCATGTCCATGGCGATGCCGAGCTGGGGATGGATCGGCCCCTGCACGGCGTAGCAATCCGAGATCGTCTGCCCGGTCTGATACTGGAACAGGTCGATGGTGTGCGCGGCATGGTGCCAAAGCAGGTGATCGGTCCAGCTGCGCGGGTTACCGGCGGCGTTGATGTTCCTGCGGCGAAAGAAATAGGTCTGCACGTCCATTTGCTGTATCTGCAGCTCGCCCGCGACGATCTTCTTGTGGACGTATTGATGGCTCGGATTGAAGCGCCGCACGTGGCCGCCCATCGCGGTGACGCCGGTCTCCTTGGCGATCTTCACCAGCGCCTCGGCGTCCTCGACGCTGTCGGTGATCGGGATCTCGATGAGCACGGGCTTACCGGCGCGCATCACCTGCTCGCCCTGGCGGAAATGCATCTTGGTCGGGGTGGTGAGGATTACGGCGTCGGCGCGCTTGATCCCCTCGGACAGGTCGCCGGTGTAATGCGGAATGCCGTATTTCTTCGCCACTTGCGCGGTCGCGTCCTGGTTGCCGCCGACGAGCGAGGTGACCTCGGCGTCGGGAATGCGCTTGAGCGCGTCGAGGTGCTTTTGCCCGAAGGCGCCCTGGCCGGCGACGCAGATTTTCATGAGCTTCCTCTCAGACAGTTTCACGGCGTCATGCGCGGTGCGGCGCCATTGCGGGCGCAAGCGAGGCGATCCAGGCGGCTGCCGCGACACTGGATTGCTTCCGCCTTGCGCTCCTCGCAACGACGATCAGCTGCGCACGCGATGGCCTTTGGCGTGCGCCGCAGCGCGTTTGTGCCTGGCGGTCGTAGGCTTGCGCTTTGCCGCCGCCCTGGTGCCGCGCCGGCGGTTTTCCAGAATGATATGGCCGACGGCGGTGTTCGAGGCCGGCACGGTGTAGAAGCGATAGACCTCGTCGACTTTGTCGTCGAGCGCGCCGCGCATGATCAGCCACATCACCATCTCGATGCCTTCGGCGCCGGCTTCGCGCATGTAGTCGACGTGCGGGATTTTGGCCAGTTTCTGCGGGTGCTTCGACAGGTTGTCGAGGAACGCCTTGTCCCACTTGGCGTTGATGAGGCCGGCGCGCGGACCGGAGATCTGGTGCGACAGCCCGCCGGTGCCGAAGATCACCACCTTGAGGTCATCCGGATAGGATTCGACCGCTTTGCGAATCGCCTTGCCGAGCATGTAGCAGCGATGTCCGGTCGGCGGCGGATACATCACTACGTTGACCGCGAGCGGGATCACCGGGCAGGGCCAGTGCGAATTCTTGTCGATCTTGCCGAACAAGAGGTTCATCGGCACGGTCATGCCGTGATCGACTTCCATCTTGTTGCAGATTGCAAGGTCGAATTCGTCGAGAATCACCGACTGAGCGATATGCGAGGCGAGCGCGGGGTGGCCCTTGACCACCGGCACCGGCCGCGGCCCCCAGCCTTCGTCGGCCGGCGGGAATTCCGCAGCGCAGCCGAGCGCGAAAGTCGGAATCAGATCGACCGAGAACGCCGAGGCGTGATCGTTATAGACGACAATCGCGACGTCGGGCTTGGTCTCGCGCATCCAAGCCCGCGATTTCTCAAAGCCCGAGAACACGCGTTTCCAATACGGCTCGTCGGTCTTGTCGTTGTCGATGGCCGCACCGATGGCGGGCACGTGCGATGAACCGATACCTGCGACGATCCTGGCCACGGTCTTACTTCC
>JASHXX010000143.1 GCA_030043335.1 Xanthobacteraceae bacterium | reverse complement strand
CGTGAGGCTTTTTCGTGAAGTTATGTGAAAAAGGGGGACAACTGCCCCCTTTGTCGCTAAGCGCGGCATGGATTAGGCAATCAAGGCCCCCCGGCTCGGTTAGCGGATGCGGGTATCCCGATTTCCTGCGCCACAAAGATAGTGCGCGGCAGCCGCGGCAGCGGGAATCCCGATTTCCCTGTAACAGAGGGGAAGTGCGATACCCTGATCCGAGGATTTGCACGGCTTGTACTGATCGCTGGTCTTGTTGGTCAATCTGTCAGTCAGGTCTTCCATTGTTGAACCGCGTTCCCTGTTTTCACCATTGAGCGATGATGCGCTCGTAGCAGCAAGATGTAATGCACAACTCTTAATGTCGTCTCATGAGGTATTTTTGGTAATTTTAGAGCGGGTTAGGCGCGCCTGCCCCACGCGCTGGGCGCTTGGTAGGAGGCGGCCGGTGATGCGATTTGCCATCGAGGGTGGGCGGATATTTCGCGCATTCGTCGCGCTGATCGGCTTGCCAGCCGCCCGGGTCCGCGGCGTTCGTGGAGAGTTTTTTGTAGTTGTGGCGCGCGGTCCCGTCACGCGTAGATGACCACGGACGCGAGCGAACGAGCTGAAAATGGTCGGCCGCCCACCATCCCTTTCTGGCTGGGGGAGGCGCCTGGGCGCCACGGCGGCAACCATCCCGCTTCGCGCACGAGCAGCCGCCAAAACACGAAGCACAGAAACAAGAGCAAGAACAAGCCTATCGGCAGGTACTTTTCGTCCCGACGACATCGGGAAGCCCCCAATGGAAAAAGTCATTCGAAAAAACGGTGTGTTGCACCGAATGATATTTGCTCGCAGATGTGTCAAGCTTTACGACAACAACAGTTCGTGACTGCACGTTAGGGTAGGATAGGTAACTCAAACGGAAGCTGCTACTTATCCACAGCCCGCATTGAATCGCAGGCGAGTTTCATTTTGGATGGAATGGACAGCGACAGTCGTGAGGTTGCGATGGTCAATCCAGCAGTGAGGACCGTGGTTTCATTTGGTCCGGTAACCCAAGAAACGCCTGCGAAGGGTGCTGATACACTAGACACTGCTGGGCAAACAATTCTGGGCTTGCTTCACCGAGCCGCTAGCATGGCTGAAGAAAACAGCAGACATGCGGTTGGAGTCGCACAACGCCTTTCGCAGCAGCTTCAGGATGCTAAAGGGCGGATAAGGCAGTTGGAGGCCGACGTTAAATACTATCAAGACCGGGCAGAGCGAGCGGACCAATGGATGGCTCAAATCTCGTCGGAGATACAGCAACGGTTATTAGCTACACCTGCTGCTCCAAACAATCGGCGCTACTGACCCCGTCATAAAATCCAAATCCCACGAACCGAACCACAACGTGTACAATTGCAACTGACTTTCGACTGAAATCGCCTTGAGCTGGTCCCAGTGGAGCCGGGCATTGGGTCAACACTTCGGATCAGCCGCCAATGCTTTCCGTATATCCGATTGCGACAAACCGAACTGTCGCGCAATCCGCGAAGGTGTTACGCCCGCTTTGTCGCTCTGACCGTGTGTGAAGTGAGTAACCATCCGCTGGCTTCACTGTTGACCTGCCATCGGATTTTCGGACCATCGATTAGTTGAGAGACTGGCGCTCCCGATTCGGAGGGAGCAATGCGGAAGGGTCGGTTTACGGAAGAGCAGATGGTGGCGATCATCCGGGAGGCGGATCGCGAACCGGTATCGACGGTAGCGAGGCAGCACGGGATCAGCGAGCAGACGATTTACACCTGGCGCAAGCGCTTCGGCGGCTTTGAGCCAAACGATGTGCGGCGGCTGCGACATCTTGAGGCCGAGAATACGCGGCTGAAGAAGCTGGTTGCCGAGCGCGATCTTGAGATCGAGGTGATGAAGGAGGTCGCGGCAAAAAACTGGTGAGCGTGCCGGCCCGCCGGCGGCAAGTGGCGTATGGCCGGGAGCGTGGGCTCTCGGTGCGGCGGGCCTGCACGCTGTTTTGTGTAGCGCGATCGGCATTGAGCTACGAGAGCCGGAAGGTGGCGGCCGATACGCCTGTGATCGAACGGATGAAGGCGCTAGCGGCGCAATATCCGCGCTTTGGCTATCGACGTATTTGCATCTTTCTCGGTCGGGACGGGTACCCGATGAGCCCAGGTCGAGCATGGCGGCTGTGGCAGGCGGCGCGGCTGCAGGTGCCGCGTAAAAGACCGCGCAAGCGCATCGCTGCGGCTCGTCCGCGGCCACAAGCACCGACGGCAATGAACCAAGTGTGGGCCTACGACTTCGTGTTCGACCGCTGCGCCAATGGGCAACAGCTCAAGTGCCTAACCGTCACTGACGAGTTCACCAAGGAGGGATTGGCGATCGATGTGGATGGCCGCATCCGCTCGCCGCGCGTGATCGAAGTGTTGTCGCGTCTGGTGAGCGAGCGCGGCGCGCCGGCCTTCCTGCGCAGCGACAATGGTCCGGAGTTCGTTTCCAAGGCTCTCCTGTCCTGGATCGCCGCGCAGGGCATCGGCACCGCATTAATCGAGCCAGGCAAGCCCTGGCAGAATGGCGTCGGCGAAAGCTTCAACGGCAAGTTCCGCGACGAATGCCTCAGCCTCGAATGGTTCCGCTCGCG
>JASHXX010000004.1 GCA_030043335.1 Xanthobacteraceae bacterium | reverse complement strand
CTGGAAATGATCGGGATGATGAACTCGGTGGTCGAAAACGGCACCGGCAAGCGAGCGCAGCTCGACGGCGTCAAGGTCGCCGGCAAGACCGGCACCACCAACGGCTGGCGCGACGCCTGGTTCGTCGGCTACACCGGCAATTTCTGCGGGGCGGTGTGGATGGGCAATGACGACTACACGCCGACCAAGCGCATGACCGGCGGCACGATTCCAGCGCTGGTCTGGCACGACATCATGGCCTACGCGCATCAGGGCATTGAGCTGCGGCCGCTGGCCGGCCTGCCGCCTCCGGAGCACGCCCCGACGGTCGCCGCGGCGACGCTTTCCGGCGGCCCGGCGCCGCAGCAAGTGCTGCTTACCCGCAAGGGAACGGAGGCCCTGGTCCGGGTCGAGCGGCTGCTCGATGACGCGAGCCGCGCGCTCGCCGCCAAGCCGCCGCCGGGGAAGACGCTCGGCGCACTGGACGGCCGGCAGGGCCCCGCCAAGGCGGTCGCAGCGGCGACCGACCAGCGATCCGGCGACCTGCCGCGTGGCGATTGAGCCTGGCCGGAGCTTAAACGGTTAGATCATCTCTCTCTGGCATCGGATCGAAGGTGCGCCTGTTTCTCGGTTCCTGCTTCACCTTGCTGCTCGCAGCCGCGATCGGGCTCGGCGCGACCTGGCTGACGCTCACCCGCGGCATCGCCTTCGGCGCGCTGACCATCGGCGCCTGGACCGCGTGGCCGCGCAGTGGATCGGTCGAGATCGATCCCTATGCCCGCGCCACCATCGCCCGGACCGGTGAGCTGCCGGTGGGGACCGGCGATGGCGTCGCCTTTTATGCCCGCAGCGACGACGCTGGAAAGCCATTCGACGGCCGCTGCAGCTTCACTGTCAGCGGGCTTTCCCCGGCGGCCCGCTTTTGGACGCTCACGCTTTATGACCCCGAAGGCCGGCTGGTCGCCAATGCGACCGACCGGCACGGCTTCACCAGCGCGGAGGTTGTGCGCGAGGCGGACGGCCGCTTCACGATCAATATCGCGCCCCGCGCGCGTCCCGGAAACTGGCTGCCGACCGGCGGTATCGAGCAATTCGTGCTGGTGTGGCGGCTCTACGACACGCCGATCGGCGTCGCGACGCGCACCACCAAGGAAGGACCAATGCCGGCGGTCGTGGAGAAGAGCTGCTCATGATCCTGCGCGCTGTGTTGTGGATTCTCACCGCCCTAGTGCTCGGCGGCATCGTGCACCTGTCGACCGTGCTGGCCATGCCGCAGGCGGCAAAACAGGACGCCTATGCGCGGCTCGCGCCGGTCGCGCCGGTCAATACGATGGCAACGCTCCCCGCGCCGACCGCGCAAGGCTCGGTGATCCCGTTCATGGATCCCGCCTTCGCCGTTGCGGTATGCCGCTACGACATCTCTGCCGCGCCGCTCAAATTCAGCGCGCCGGTGAGCCAGTCCTACACCTCGGTGACGTTCTACACCCGCAACAGCGTTGCCTATTACGCGATCAACGACCGCGCCGCGGGGCGGCGTACGATCGAGCTCGATCTGATGACCGCCGAACAACACGCGGAGATGCCCGAGGAGGAAGACGTCACCTCGGCCGATCGCCTGATCATCGAGTCGCCGACCAAGACCGGCCTCATTGTGTTGCGGGCGCTGGCGGCGGAGCCCGGGCTGATGGCGATGACGCGCCGCGTGCTCGCCGCGGCGCAATGCCACGCCGAGCCGCAGCCGAAATCGTAGAGCATGATCCGGAAAAGTGGGAGCCGGTTTTCCGAAAAGATCATGCTCCACCAAAGAATTTAGAGCGGCGATCGCTTCAATGAGAAGCGATCGCGCTCTAGTCCTTGGTGACCACCGCGCCTTGTGCGGCGACGGCCACCGGCACCGGGCTGAACTGCGGCGGCACCGGCACCAGCTGGTTCGCCGCGATCTGCTGCTGCAGCTCGGTGAGCGCGACATCGGCGTCAGCCGCGACCCGCTCCGGCTCCGCCACCACCAGATGCTCGAGCGCAAAGCGATACGAAGCACAACGAAGCGCCAGCGAGTGCTCCACCCAGGCGATGATCAGATTGTTTTCGCCGATGCGGGCGCGCGCATTGAGCCGCTCCGGCGGACTGAGCTCGGCGACATGCTGCAAGCTCAGCTCGCGCCGCCGGTCGAGATCGAGAACGCGGCGCGCGAAATCGAAGAACTGGGCGGTGCGCAACGTGTCGTTGCGGATATCGTCGGTCAGTTTGTTGTAGCGCCCCGTGCTCGAGCGATAGCCGGCCGCCTGCAGACGCCCGTAATAGACGGTCCGGTCGAGCGTCCATAGCGCATGCCGGAATCCGCGCTTGGTGCCGTATTCATAGACCACGGCATCCCAGCGGATCCGGTCGTAGGGCGGCTCGATCACCGCAAAGGCGAGATCGCGCAGTGCCTGCTCGTCTTCGGTCAGATTGTAGGTCGAGATCGGCGCGCCGGCGCGCGCGGCGGCGTCCCAGCCTACCCAGGCGTGGATATCGTCGCTGACGATCTCGGGCTGCAGCCGGCCAAAATCGCCGATGCTTGAGCATCCCGGCAATGTCAGGAGAGCGAAGCCGGTGACGAACAGAAACTTTTTCGCGGGAGGGCAGCGGGTACGCGACATCGACGCCAGGCGTTCAGCGACGCCGGACGCGGCGGCGTCCGCCATTGTCCGCCGGCGGTGGCGTATAGGGTTCGGCATCTTCTGCGCCCGGATCGCCATGTCGCTCGATGCGGATGACGGGAAGAATGATGAC
Organism: Xanthobacteraceae bacterium; assembly: GCA_030043335.1. Lineage (GTDB taxonomy): Bacteria > Pseudomonadota > Alphaproteobacteria > Rhizobiales > Xanthobacteraceae > BOG-931. The sequence continues at coordinate 2,364 of JASHXX010000004.1, read as the reverse complement.
GGTCGCGGATTCGTCCGCTGCGTCGGCACGGTTGAAACGAACGACGCGTCCCTCGTCGGGAAACTTGACGATAGTGCCCATGACCGCGGCCAGCCGCGTCCCTGCCTGGCGGCAGCGGACCCCCTACCCCGATGCTCGCGCATCGGCCTCGCTGCAAGTAAGCGTCATGCAAGGTTAACGCTCCGTAAATGCGGAGCGGGGCTAAGCCACTGTTTTTGCTGATCACCGCGACCCATTGAGACACACCTACGACACATCATGTTTCGCCTGTGTTCTTTCCGCGATGAGCGACCCGCACGCGCGCGACACGTCGGGCCGCCGGTCGCGGTCATAAACCCGAGCGGTCGTCCGCTTGTTGGCGTGCCCTGCGGTCTTGGCCAAATCATCGGTCGGTGCTGCCGCCTCGCGCCCTTCGGTGACGCCGCCTGCACGCATGTCGCGATTCCAGACTTCGCGCCTGATGCCGGTGAGCTTGCGCACTTTTCGCCATACGTCGCCGAAGTACCAGCTACGGTAAGGCAACCCCGTGCGCGAGTTGATGATCAGCGGACCTCGACGCTGCGCTTCCGGCACCTTGGCCAGTTCCTCCATGACCATTGGGTATTCTTTGAGATCGAGCACCACCTTTGCGCCCGAGGTGAATGCGGTTTTGGCCGCCGTATAGCGCAGGATCATGTGCTCATCGATCTGCGACCACATCGCGCCAACCCACTTCGACATGCCATCGAGAATGAGCGACGGTTTCTTGTCGTCGAGCGGCACCCACTTGCCGACCACGTCCCATTGCCTCATCGAATCTTCGAATTGCAGCGCGTAGGCGAACGCGGCGGGACCGTGCCCGATTTCGTGCGCCGTCCTCCTCGCAGCAACGATCTCGGCAGCCGTCGGCGCTTCCGTGCGTGGTCGCGGCCCCTCGAAACGAATATCACTGAGGATGTTTCTAAGTTCGGCGCAACCGGCTTTGCGACACGTGGCGGCGAATCCCAGCGCATTTTTGAGCACGATTATCGCCATGCGGCCGGCGGCGATGCCCGCTTGCCGCCGCGTTCGCGCGCGTGCCAGCGCCGGATATCACGACCATCGACCGCATCGATGCGACGCTCGCCGACCGTCTGCACGATCATGCGGGCGTAAGCGTCATAGGGATCGACTCGAGGCTTCGATGTTCTGATAGGGGCTGGTCGCGTCGGTCTGCCACAGGTTGATGACCGACCAGATGAGTGCGGCCCCAATGATGTCGTCCGTCGCAAACAGCGGCAGCGTGTCGAAGCACTGTGCACCAGCAGTCGGACGCATCTACAAGACAGACACGCGCGCCGACGGTCTCGATCCCAAGCTCTCGGCGGAACATTGGGGAGATCGAGACCGCAGCACGCATCCGCGCGAACGCGGATTTAAAATCCGGGAATTTCCGGCCAAGAGCTTTCCTCCCAAAAGAGACCACTACCGACGGAAAAATCAAGACCTCTAGTGGAAGCTGCAATGCACTGAGAACGTTGTTCGATTTGTTCTGCATCTGTTTCGTTTCACGTCTCGCCATTTCTAGGGGGCCCGTGGCTCACACACCGACACGGACGGACCTATGACGACATACCTCCTAGGAGGATGGGACTTGAAGCTAGATTATTCTGGCAAGCCTGCGCCTGTGGGTCTTAGGTATGTGCGCTGAGTCGCAGGCTTGAAATGAGCGCGCCAGCAGAGGACAGCGAACGTGGCGCTCTGATACAAAGGCTAATGCGCCAGGAAGATGCGCGCGGCGGTCACTTATCCGCAGATCGCGAATCCGGGGCCAGTGGTCAGTCGCGCCAGAGGTTCTTGAATCGCGTGGGCGACAGTTCGGTATAGCGCACGGTATGCTGGATATTGCGATGGCCGAGGTAGGCTTGCAGGGTCCGCGTGTCGGTACCCTGGTTGGCGAGCTGAAAGCCGCAGGCGTGCCGGAGCATGTGCGGGTGGGTTTTAAAGCCGAGGCTGGCTGCAACGCCCAGGCGGGCAACCATCTTGCGCGAGCCCGCGGTCGTAAACGGCGTGCCCCGCTCGGACGTGAACACGAACGGCGATGGCGGGTCTTGTTCGCGTTTGAGGCGGCGCAGCGCCCGCAGCTCGACGCCGCTCAAGGGATGAACCGATGGCGAGCCGTTCTTGGCTCGGCTCACACGGATTTGCCTATGGCCGAAGTCGACGGCGTCCCAGCGCAGCGCCACCAGCTCGACCGGGCGGAAGCCATGGCGGTAGGCCAGAAGCACCATGGTGGCGTCGCGATGGCCGTTGCGGTTATAGCCGGCGGCCTTCATGAGCTTCCCGACCTCGGCGTTGGTCAGGTACTCCCTGGCCCGTGTTTCGGCGTTCGACCGGCGCTTGGGC
>JASHXX010000142.1 GCA_030043335.1 Xanthobacteraceae bacterium | reverse complement strand
GTGGTGCTGGCCGTCGTCCTCCTCCCCATCGGAGGCCGCATGACGGCCGCGCAAGCCCCAATGCAATGCAACGATTTCCTCAAGCTGCGGGCCGAAGCGGAGCAAAAAGGCATAGCGGTGCGGAAGGCGGGCGAACGCAAGGCCGATCGCAAGGAGATTTGCACTCTGGTGAGCGGCTTCTACACTGCCGAGGCGGCGATCGTGAAGTTCCTCGAAACCAACAAGACGTGGTGCGGCATTCCCGACGAAGCGATCAAGCAGGCCAAGGCCAGTCACGAGCGCACTGGGAAATTCCGCACCGCGGCCTGCAGCGAGGAGCCGGCCGCGCAGCGCAAACAACCGACGCTGAGCGACGCCATCGGCACGCCCTCGGTTGACAGCGCCGGCAATACCAAAACCGGACGCGGCACCCTGGACACGCTCAACGGTAACCCGCTGGCGAAATGAGCCGGTCGTCCGGTTCGGTCGCCGACGCGACCGGCAATTGGGTCGATTCGCTCGCGCCAGCGTGGTCGCGTCCCTACCTGCGGCTCGCCCGGCTCGATCGCCCGATCGGCTCCTGGCTTTTGCTGATGCCGTGCTGGTGGTCATGCGCGCTCGCTGCGATCGCCGCCGGCACGACGGCGCCGAACCCGGCGCACCTTGTGCTGTTCTTCCTCGGCGCCTTCGCGATGCGCGGGGCCGGCTGTACCTGGAATGACATCGTCGACCGCGACCTCGACGCCCGCGTCGAGCGTACCCGCTCGCGGCCGATCCCGTCGGGCCAAGTCAGCGTCGCGCAGGCCGCTGCGTTTCTCGTCCTGCAATCGCTAATCGGCCTGGCGGTGCTCCTTTCGTTCAACAGCTTCACCATCCGGCTCGGCGTCGCCTCGCTCGCGATCGTTGCCGTCTATCCGTTCATGAAGCGGATTACCTATTGGCCGCAGATCGTGCTCGGCCTCGCCTTCTCCTGGGGCGCGCTGATGGGCTGGGCTGCGCAATTCGGCGGCCTCGCTTTGCCTGCGCTCCTCCTCTACGCCGGGTCGATCGCCTGGGTGATCGGCTACGACACCATCTACGCGCACCAGGATCGCGAGGACGATGCGCTGATCGGCATCAAATCGACGGCGCTCCTCTTCGGCGAACGCACCAAGCCGATGCTGGCGCTGTTCTACACGCTCGCCGCGCTCATCATCGGCACGGCGGCGCGCGCTGCCGGGGCCGGGCCGGTGTTCGCCGTTGGCCTCCTCGCCTTTGCCGCGCACCTTGGCTGGCAAGTCGTGCGCCTCGACATCGCCGATCCGGACGGCTGCCTCGCCTTGTTCAAATCGAACCGCGACGCCGGGCTGATCCTGTTCGCCGGATTGCTGCTCGATGCCGCGGTGCGCCGCCTCGCGTAATTGCGGATGTGGACCGGGGCCAGCCTTTTGAGGCCGCGCCGCTGATGCACACCCGTCATGCGGGCCACACGCGTTCAATTCCGAGCGATGATCTCGCGTTCGCCGCGGTACACGATCACGACGTTGGGCATGCGCAGGCGGCGCCGCTGCAGATAGGCGGGGCGCCGGCGTGCGATGACGGTGCGGCGGCGGCGGCGGCAGGTCGGCGCTTCGACGCGCACGAGGCCAAGCCGAGCGAACGGCTCGCGCAGGCTGCCGTCGCGCTCGGCGATCAGGAGCGGCAACCCGAGCACGCGGCCCCAGGACTGCCATTCGGCGACGATCTCGTCGCTCTCGCTCGATGAGAACAGCGGCAGCGACAACGCGGGGTCGCCGTGCTCTAGCACGACGGCGATGGCGCCCGGCAGTTCGTCGGTGTTGCCGGTCAGGCGGATGGCAACGCCGCGGAACGCCGTGACCGGCAGGTTCAAGGCCATGCGCATGCCGCGCACCGAGCGGCGCAATACCACCCGCTCGCGATAGAGATCGACGATCCGCAGGCGCTCGTCGGCGGTCTCATCCGCGGCCGCAAAACGCACGGGCAAAGAGAAAGGGTCGAGCCGCAGCACGCGGCTCGACCCGGCGGCGATCCCGCCGGCTTCCATTTGACGCCCCGAAACTTGCGCTCCCGCCGGGCTGTTGCCGCCCGGTTGCCGCGAGGGTGGCAGGGCGCGGTCGCAATCGGCTTAAGAAGGCTGGTTAATCGCTCGTGTCGGGCGCACGAACGGCCTGCATGATTGACGAGCGGTTGCCGCGGTGACCCCGGTTTGTCGGGATTGGCGTGCGCAAGCGCCCCGTTCCGGCGGTTGAATCGTCCCGCATGCCACCACATCTTCGCCTTGTCCTTATTTGCAGCCACGCATAAACCAACCGGCAACGCTACATGCCCTCCCTTCTCGACCAATCCGCCCTCGCTGATCTCGCCGAACGTCTGGTCAGCGCCGCCCGGCGCGCCGGCGCCGATCAGGCCGACGCACTCGCGGTGCGCTCGGTTTCGCTTGCAGTCGAGGTGCGCGACGGCGCGGTCGAGGAATCGCAGCGCTCGGAGAGCGATGATCTCGGGCTGCGCGTGATCGTCGATCAGAAGCAGGCGGTGGTCTCAACCAACGACCTTAAGGGCGACGGGTTCGACGCGCTCGCCGGGCGCGCGATCGCTATGGCGCGCGCCGCGCCGCAGGATCGCTTCGCCGGCCTTGCCGATTCGGCGCAGCTTGCGCGCGCCCTGCCGGCGCTCGATCTTCTTGATCCCGACATGCCGGAGGTCGGCGTGCTCGAGGCCCGCGCCCGCGAAGCCGAGGCTGCGGGCCTCGGCGTCGCCGGCGTCACCAAATCGAACGGCGCTTCGGCCTCGGCCGGCGTCGCCGGCGTGGTGCTGGTGACGAGCCACGGTTTTACCGGTGCCACGCTCGCCTCGCGGCACAGCATTTCGATGTCGGCGATCGCCGGCGAAGGCACCGCCATGGAGCGCGACTACGACTACTCGTCGACCTTGCATGCCGCCGACCTCGACGGCCCGGCGGTCATCGGACGCCGCGCCGGCGAGCGCGCCGTCAGGCGCCTTAATCCGCGCAAGGTGGCGACGCGCCGCGTCCCGGTGGTGTTCGATTCCCGGATCTCGGGTGCGCTCGTCGGGCATCTCGCCGGCGCCGCCAACGGCAACGCCATCGCGCGGCAGACGAGTTTCCTGCGCGACAAGCTCGGCGAAAGGATTTTCGCCGCCGGCATCGACATTGTCGACGATCCCATGCGGCCACGCGGCCTGCGGTCGAGGCCGTTCGACGCCGAAGGCGTCGCCGGCGTGCGGCTTAAGCTTATCGAGGACGGCGTGCTGAAGAGCTGGCTCCTCGACTGCGCCACCGCACGCGAACTTGATCTGACGACGACCGGCCACGCGCAGCGCGGCGTTTCCTCGACGCCCGCGCCGAGCGCGAGCAATCTCCACCTTGCGCCCGGCGACAAGACGCCGGATCAGTTGATCGGCGAGATCGAGGAAGGTTTCTACGTCACTGACACGATCGGGATGGGCGTCAACATGGTGACCGGCGACTATAGCCGCGGCGCCTCCGGATTCTGGATCGAGAACGGCAGGTGCACCTATCCGGTTAGCGAGGTCACGATCGCCGGACACCTCCTGGAGATGTTTGCGAGTCTCACACCGGCGAACGACCTCATCTTCCGCTACGGGACCAATGCGCCGACCGTTCGCGTCGAGGGTTTGACCGTTGCCGGCCATTGACGGCCTCGATCGCGAGCTCGCGGCCGAACGCCTCGCTGAAAGCGTGCGCGAAGCCGGCGCGCTGGCGCTGTCGATGTTTCAGGCTCCGATCAAGACCTGGACCAAGGCTGGCTCGTCGCCGGTGTGCGACGCCGATATCGCGGTCGATCGCCTGCTGCGCGAACGGCTGATCGGGACCGCCGACGGCGTCGGCTGGCTGTCGGAGGAAAGCGCCGACGATCCGGCGCGCCTCGCCGCGCGCCAAGTCTGGATCGTCGATCCGATCGACGGCACGCGCGCCTACCTTGCCGGTTCGCCGGACTGGAGCATCTCGGCGGCTCTGGTGGAGGATGGCCGGCCGGTCGCGGCCTGCCTCTACGCTCCGGTCACCGACGAGTTCTTCACTGCCATCGCCGGCAAAGGCACGACACGCAACGGCGCCCCGATCGCGGCGACGGGTGGCGCAACGCTCGGGCATGTCCGGGTCGCCGGCCCGAAAGGTTTCCTCGACAAATTCGCCGCCGTCGCGCCGCCCCTCACCGTGATGCCGCGTATACGCTCGCTCGCGCTGCGCTTCGCCCGCGTCGCGCAGGGCGCCGTCGACATCGCGATTGCCGGCGAGAACAGCCACGACTGGGACCTTGCGGCCGCTGATCTTTTGGTGCACGAAGCGGGCGGGGCGATGACTCATTTCGAGGGTAGAGTTGTCGGCTACAACCGGGCCGTACCGCGGCACGGGATGCTGGTCGCAGCCGGCGGAGAGCGGCACGCGGCGTTCGTCGATCTCATCCGCGAGCGGCGGATCGCATCCTCCTAATTGCAGATCGAGCGCGTGGATTAGGGCGCATGCCGGATACCGCTTCCAAGCCGCCATCAAAGCAATTGCTGCATCTCGTCTTCGGCGGCGAACTCGACGATCTGCAGGGCGCCGCGTTCAAAAATCTCGACAAGCTCGACATCGTCGGCATCTATCCGAACTATGCCAGCGCCTACGCGGCGTGGAAGGCGAAGGCGCAGGGCACCGTCGACAACGCGGAAATGCGCTATTTCATCGTCCATCTGCACCGGCTGCTCGATCCGCAAAGCCAGGCGCGACAGCGCTGAGACTGCCGATGCCGCTGTGGAAGGACATCGCGCGACAACGATGGGTGAGGGTTGCGCTCGGCGTGGCGGCCGCCGAATATCTGCGCTTCGTCGGATTCACCAGCCGCTTTACGTTTGAGCCGGCGGACATCTACGCGCGCGTCGAGGCAGAGCAACCGATCATTCTGGCGATCTGGCACGGGCAGCACCTTCTCGTGCCGGTCGCCCGCGAAGCCGGCGTTCCGGCGAAGATCCTGGTCTCGCGCCATCACGACGGCGAGATCCATGCGGTTGCGGCCGAGTGGCTTGGCGTCAGCACGATTCGCGGATCTGGCAATCTCGGCAAGACCTTTGTGCGCAAAGGCGGCGTGGTGGCGTTTCAGGCCATGCTCGATGCTCTCGCCGAAGGCTTCTCCGTTGTGCTCTCGGCGGACGTGCCCAAGGTGGCACGCGTCGCCGGGCTCGGCATCATCAAGCTCGCCCAGGCTTCCGGCCGTCCGATCTACGGCGCCGCATACGCCACCAGCCATCGTTTGGTGCTCAACAATTGGGATCGCACCACGATCAATCTGCCCTTCAGTCGCGCGTCCGCCGTCGCTACCGAGCCGATGCGCGTGCCTGCCGATGCCGGCACCGAGGAGCTTGAAGCTTGCCGCCGTCTGCTCGAAGATCGCCTGTCGGCGGCGACGCGACGCGCCTATGAAATCGTCGATCGGTCGCACCGGGGAGTCTGAGTTTGCGTAATCGCCTGCCTCTCGCGCTGCGAGTCTATCGCCTCGCGTCCGCGGCGGCGGTGCCAATCACGCCGCGGGTCCTCGCTTGGCGCCTCAAGCAGGGCAAGGAACACCCGGCGCGCCTTGCCGAGCGCTATGGCCAGACCAGCCTGCCGCGCTCGCCGGGACCGATGATCTGGCTGCATGCCGCGAGCGTCGGCGAATTACTGGCGGTCATTCCGCTGATCGAGCGCATCCGCGCGCGCAATTTCGCGGTGCTGGTCACCTCCGGCACCGTGACCTCGGCCAAGCTCGCCGAACAACGGCTCCCCTCCGGGGCGGTCCACCAGTTCATTCCGGTCGATGCGCCGCGATTCGTCGATCGCTTTCTCGACTACTGGCGTCCCGATCTCGCGCTGTTCGTCGAATCGGATCTGTGGCCCAACCTGGTGCTCGCTTGCGCCGGCCGCGCGATCCCGATGATCCTCGTCAACGGCCGCGTCTCCGAACGCTCGTTCGGCCGCTGGCGGCTGCTGCCGCACTCGATCGCCGCCCTCCTCGACCGGTTCGATCTGTGCCTAGCGCAGTCGCGGGCCGATGCGCAGCGCTTCGACCAGCTCGGCGCGCCGCGCGTCAGCAGCATCGGCAATCTCAAGCTAGACGTCCCCGCCCCGCCGGTCGATCAGCCGACCCTGCAAAAATTGCGCGCGATCGTCGGCCCGCGGGTGGTCATTGCCGCCGCCTCGACCCATGCCGGCGAGGAAAGCGCGATCATCGCCGCGCATCGCCGGCTGCGTGCGAAATGCCCTTCCCTGCTAACGGTGATCGCGCCACGCCATCCGGCGCGCGGCCCGAGCGTCGCCGAGATCGCGCGCGCCGCAGGCCTTACCGTCGCGCTGCGCTCTCGCGGCGATCCGCCGAAGCGCGATGTCGATATCTACGTTGCCGACACGCTCGGCGAACTCGGCCTGATCTACCGGCTGGCACCGATCGTGTTCATGGGCGGCTCGCTCGCCACGCATGGCGGCCAGAATCCGATCGAAGCGATCGGGCTCGGCGCCGCGATCGTGCACGGTCCGCATGTCTGGAATTTCGCCGAGATCTACGCCACGCTCGACGCCGCACATGGCGCCGAACTGGTGACAGACGCCGACGCCCTAACTGCGCGGCTGGCGGAATGGCTGGCGAAGCCCGCGGCCCGCTCGGCCGTGGCCGAAGCCGGCAAGACCACGGCGGCAAAGCTCGGCGGCGCGCTCGAGCGCACGATCGCCGCGCTCGAGCCTTATCTCGTCCGGCTTCGGCTCGAGCAGCTTGCGTCGTAGAATTGCTGACGATCGTTGCCGAACCCCGTTTCGGACCCCGGCGCAAAGCCGGAGCCTGCTCGTTCGGGATCATGCGGTGATGCGCGAGCCCGCCTTTTGGTGGCAGCCCGGCACGGGAAAATTTCTTGGCCCGCTCGCCCGGCTTTACGGGGTGGCGGCGGCGCTGCGATTGCACTTCCAAGGCCGCAGCGTCGGCGTGCCGGTGATTTGCCTCGGCAACCTCACCGTCGGCGGCGCCGGCAAGACGCCGGCGGCGCTTGCGGTCGCGCGTCTGCTCCTCGCCGCGCATGAGCGGCCGTTCTTTTTGAGCCGCGGTTACGGCGGCCGCTTGCGCGGTCCGGTGCGCGTCAATCCGGCGCATCATTCCGCGGCGGATATCGGCGACGAGCCGCTTCTGCTCGCGCGCCTTGCGCCGACGATCGTGGCGCGCAATCGGATCGAAGGCGCGATGGCCGCGGTCTTCGGCGGTGCCGGCGTCATCGTGATGGACGATGGGTTCCAGAATCCATCGCTCGCCAAGGATCTCGCGATCCTGCTCGTTGACGGCCGCCGCGGCGTCGGCAATGGCCGCATCATCCCGGCGGGACCGCTGCGGGCACCGCTCGAAACCCAGATCTCGCTCGCGCACGGCCTCATCATTGTCGGCCCGCCGGCTGGTGCCGAGGCGGTCGCGCAGATCGCGCGCCGGCGCGGCGTCGCTATCTTCCACGGCCGCCTCATCCCCGACCGCGATGTGCTCGCCGCGCTCAAGGGGCGTCGGGTGCTGGCATTCGCCGGCATCGGCGATCCGCAGAAGTTCTTCGCGACGCTCGATGAGGCCGGGATCGAGGTCGCCGAGCGCTCGGGCTTTGCCGACCATCACCGTTACACCGCCGCGGAAGCGCAGGCGCTGCTGGCGCGCGCCGAGGCGGCGAACCTCGTCTTGCTCACCACCGAGAAAGACGCCGCGCGGCTTGCCGGCGATGCCCGCCTCGCTGCGCTCGCTGCCCGCGCAACCGCGTTGCCGGTGCGGCTTGCGATCGAGGAGGAGGACGCGTTCGGCGACATGATCCGCAACGCGGCGAGGCGCAGCTCGCTCCGTTCCGGACGTCGCGAACGGTCAAGCGCAGAATGATCGGTCAGGATTTCCGCAGATAGGCGGCGCCGTGCCGCTGCAATACCGCCTCGGAGGTCGAATAGGCCTCCTGCAGGTCGACGCTCCAATATCTGAGCTCATCGAGTGGGATTGGGGTGCCGGTGACCGCGCAACGCACAAACGCTCCCGGCCGCACGACGCGGAAATCGCCGTCGAGATATTTCACCTCGGCTTCGCCGGGCATCGGGGACGGGCGATCGGTGCGGTTGAGCAAATGGACCTCCTGCGAATAGTCCGCAGGCTGGCAAACATAGTCGCTCGCTCGATAGGACGAAAC
>JASHXX010000141.1 GCA_030043335.1 Xanthobacteraceae bacterium | reverse complement strand
ACCTCGATCGCGCCGGAGACGCTGTAATTGTAGAGCCATGGGATGCGGATGAAGCACCACTCCAGGAAGAACTGCGCCGCGAGCGTCGCCACCGCAAGATAGAAGCCCTTGATACGCAGCGACGGCAGGCCGAACAGCACGCCGACGCCGGCGGAGAACAGCCCGGAGGCGAGAATCCAGATGATGATGTTCACCTGTGGGAAGATCGTCGTCAGCTTCAGGCAGGCATAGGCGCCGACCCCCATGAACGCGCCGGTGCCGAGCGACACCAGCCCGGCATAGCCGGTGAGCAGGTTGAGCCCGATTGCAGCCAGCGAGAAGATCAGGAACGGGATCAGGACCGCGTTGAGCAGGAAATCGTTGCCGGTAAGCGGAATGACGACGAACGCGACCAGCAGGATGACCGCCATGGCGATCCGGTCCTGCAGAATCGGAAAGATCGCCATGTCGGCGGCGTAGTTGGTCTTGTACTGGCCGACCTCGCGATAAAGCATCGTCAGATCCGCTCGATCAGCCGTTCGCCGAACAGGCCCTGGGGACGGAAGATCAGGAATCCGAGCGCGATAACATAGGCGAGCCAGCTCTCGATGCCGCCGCCGAGAAGCGGCCCCCAATAGAACTCGCCAAGCTTCTCGCCGATGCCGATGATCAGGCCGCCGACGATCGCGCCCGGGATCGAGGTGAAGCCGCCGAGGATCAGCACCGGCAGCGCCTTCAGCGCGATGATCTGCAGCGAGAACGACACCTCGGAGCGCGCCCCCCACATGATGCCGGTCGTCAGCGCGACGATACCGGCGGCAAACCACACGATGACCCAGATCTGCTCGAGCGAGATGCCGACCGACAGCGCCGCCTGGTGACTGTCGGCGACCGCGCGCAGCGCCCGTCCGATCCGGGTGCGCTGGAAGAACACCGCCAGCACCGCGACCATGACCGAAGCGATGATCACCGCGGCGATGTCGATCTTCTGCAGCGAAACGAAGCCGCCGAATTTCTTGAACTCGATGGCGCCGCTCGGCAGGTAGAGATCGCGCGCAATCATCACCTTGGGGTCGCCGCCGAACACCAGCTGGCCGAGCCCGATGAGAAAATAAGTGAGCCCGAAGGTCGCCATGAACAGAATGATGTCCGACTGGTTGACCAGCGGCCGCAGCACCAGGCGCTCGACGCCAAAGGCGAGGACGAACATCACTACGACAGTGATGGCGAGCGCGAGGAAGGCGGGCACCCCGTGCTCGTGCAGGCCGACGAGGGTGAGCGCGGCGAACACCACCATGATGCCCTGGGCGAAATTGAACACGCCGGAGGCCTTGAAGATCAGAACGAAGCCGAGCGCGATCAGCGCGTAGAGGACGCCGGCGACGAGGCCGTCCCACAAGGTCTGCACCAGGAGGTCCGGCGAGGTGCCCATCTGTACGAACGGATCGACGAAGATTTGATAGAGGATGTGCATGGGCGGCCGCTAACTTCCTCCCCCGCCAAGCGGGGCAGGACGCAACGCGGCCGACAGAGCGGGCGCGGTCATACGCTCACCCCGTGCGGCTCGCCGAGATAGGCGCGGATCACGTTCTTGTCGCGCTTGACCTCCTCGGGCGTGGCGTCGGCGATCTTGCGGCCATATTCGAGCACGACCACGCGGTCGGAGAGGTCCATGACCACGCCCATGTCGTGCTCGATCAGCGCGATCGTAGTGCCGTATTGCTGGTTCACGTCGAGGATGAAGCGCGACATGTCCTCTTTCTCTTCGAGGTTCATGCCGGCCATCGGCTCGTCGAGCAACAAAAGGTCGGGCTCCATGGCGAGCGCGCGGCCGAGTTCGACCCGCTTCTGCAGGCCGTAGGGCAAACGTCCGACCGGAATCCGCCGCAGCGCCGCGATCTCGAGAAAGTCGATGATCTCCTCGACCCGATGCCGGTGCTCGACTTCTTCCTGCAGCGCCGGGCCGTAGCGGATCAGCTGCCAGAAGAAATTGCGGTGCATCTTCAGGGCGCGGCCGGCCATGATGTTGTCGAGCGTGGTCATGCCGCGAAACAGCGCGAGATTCTGGAAGGTGCGGGCGATGCCGCCGCGCGCCGCGGCAAATGGCCGCATCGTGCGCCGCTCCTCGCCCTTGAAGGTGATGCGCCCCGCCTGCGGCCGGTAGAAGCCGTTGATGACGTTGAGCATCGACGTCTTGCCGGCGCCGTTCGGCCCGATGATGGCGCGGATCTCGCCCTTGTGGATGTCGAACGAGACGCCGGTCAGCGCCCGCACCCCGCCGAAGGTGAGGGAAACGGCCTCGACGGAAAGAAGCGGCTCGCCGACTTTCACCTCGGCCGAGGACGGCGCCCTCATGCCGCGCGCTCCAGCTTCGCCGCGCGGGCCGGATAGGGGCGCATGTCGCGAATGGCGACGCGGGCGGAAATCGTGCCCTGGTGACCGTCCTCGAAGGTGACGTGAGTCGAAATCTGCGCCGAGGTGGCACCGCCATAGAGCGCATCGACCAGCGGCCCGTAGCGCTCGCCGATGAAGCCGCGGCGGATTTTCTGGGTGCGCGTGAGCTCGCCATCGTCGGCGTCGAGCTCCTTGTGCAGGATGAGGAACCGGCGGATCTGCGCGCCGGCCATGACTTCCTCTTCAGCGAGCGAGCGGTTCACCTCGTCGACGTGCTCGGCGATCATGTCGTAGACGAGCGGGTGGCCGGCGAGCTCCTGATAGGAGCCGTAGACGACGTTGTTGCGCTCGGCCCAGCTGCTGACCGCGGTCAGGTCGATGTTGAGCATTACGCAGACGAAATCGCGGCCGGCGCCGAGCGCCACCGCCTCACGGATGTTCGGATAGAATTTGAGCTTGTTCTCGAGATATTTCGGCGCGAACAGCGTACCGTCCCTGAGCCGGCCGACATCCTTGGCGCGATCGATGATCTTGAGATGCCCGGTCTTCGGATCGAAGAAGCCGGCGTCGCCGGTGTGCACCCAGCCGTCCGGCGTACGTACCTCGGCGGTCTTTTCCGGGTCCTTGTAATAGCCGGCGAACACGCCGGGGGAACGGAATAGCACCTCGCCGCTGTCCGCGATCTTGATCTCGACGTCCGGGGAGGCTTTGCCGACGGTCTCGGCGTCGATCTCGCCGTCGGGCTGCGCGGTGACGTAGACCGAGGCCTCGGTCTGCCCGTAGAGCTGTTTCAGGTTGATGCCGAGCGAGCGGTAGAAACGGAAGATCTCCGGTCCAATCGCCTCGCCGGCGGTATAGGCGACGCGAATGCGGGAGAGACCGAAGCGGTTCTTGAGCGGCCCATAGACGAGCAGGTCGCCCAGCCGATACATGAGGCGCGCGGTGAGCGGCACCTTCTCGCCATTGAGGATCTTCTCGCCCCAGCGCCGCGCGAACGCGATGAAGTAGTCGAACATCCGGCGCTTGAGCGCGCCGGCGTCCGCCATCCGCACCATCGTTAGCGTCAGCAGGTTCTCATAGACCCGCGGCGGAGCGAAGGCGTAGGTGGTGCCGATCTCGCGCCGGTCCTCGAGCACCGTATCGGGCGTCTCCGGGCAGCTGACGCAGTACCCGGCGGCATAGGACTGCACGTAAGAGAAAATGTGGTCGCCGATCCAGGCCATCGGCAGATAGGCGATGACCTCCTCGTCGGCGCCGAGACGGTCGAAGGTGTTGGCGTTGCGCGCCGAGATGATCGCATTCCGGTAGGTGAGCATCACGCCCTTGGAGCGCCCGGTCGTTCCCGACGTATAAAGGATGATGGCAATATCGCTGCCTTGGCCCTTGGCGACTTCGGCCTCCCATTGCCGCAAACATGCCGGGTCGTTGGCGAGCTTTTTGCGGCCAAGGCGCTGCACGTCCTCGAACGCGATCAGCCGGCTATGGTCGTAGTCCTTGAGCCCGCGCGGCTCGTCATAGATCACGCGGCCAAGCTGCGGCAGCCGGTCGGACAGCGCGATGATCTTGTCGACCTGTTCCTGGTCCTCGACGACGGCGAGTTTGACTTCGGCGTGCGCCAGCACAAAGGCCATCTCTTCGGCGACCGCGTCGGCGTAGATCGGCACCGGCACGGCGCCGAGCGCCTGCCCGGCGCAGATCGCCCAATAGAGCCGCGGCCGGTTGCTGCCGATGATGGCGAAATGATCGCCGCGCTTGAGGCCGAGTTCGGCGATGCCGAGCGAGAAGGCGCGGATTTCCTCCAGCATCTCTTCCCAGGTCCAAGTCTGCCAGATGCCCAGATTCTTGTGGCGAATGGCCGGGCGGCCGCCGATGGTCGCGGCGTTGTGGATCAGAAGCTTGGGGAGCGTATCGAGGTGGAGATCGCTGGACGGCACGGGGTCAGTCCTCTGCTATCCCTGGGCGCGCGCCGGGGCGCAGCAAATCCCTCGCCATAGGGCGGGACGAACTGCGGGCGGGCATTTTCGGAAACATACCGGCGGCGCAATTGCCATGGGCACCTTCGTCGCTCTCAACCGGCGCGGTTGCGGCGCAAGCCGTCCACGCGGTGACGTTTCTCCCGGGGCACTCTTTGTTGGGAGCCCCTTATAACGTTAGTTTGGCGTCCTGCAAAACGCTGCGTGTTGCGAGCGGCGGGGCGAGAGCGCCAGCCCAGGGCCCGGCCTTGCTGCCGCCGAAAATGTGCGACCATGCTGCGCTCGGAGGCCCCAAGGCGATCCAAATTAGCCGAGCCATTCAACCCGTCAGCCGGGACCGAGACTTATGCTTAATCCGTCCACGGGCGCCTCACCCAAATTTTCCCTCGGCGAGGACCAGATCGCGGTTCGCGACATAGCCCGCGCCTTCGCCGATGAGGTGTTCGCGCCGAATGCGCTCGCCTGGGACGAGGCCAAGCATTTCCCGGTCACCGAGATGCGCAAGGCTGCCGAGCTCGGGATGGGCGGCGTCTATATCTCAGAGGATGTGGGCGGCTCCGGGCTCTCGCGGCTCGACGCCGCGCTGATCTTCGAGGCGCTGGCGACCGGCTGCCCGACTGTCGCCGCCTATATGTCGATCCACAACATGGCTGCCTGGATGATCGACGCCTATGGCTCAGACGAGCAGCGCAAAAAATGGGTGCCGAAGCTCTGCTCCATGGACTATCTCGCCAGCTACTGCCTGACCGAACCTGGCGCGGGCTCGGACGCCGCGGCGCTCGCGACGCGCGCGGTGCGCGACGGCGACGATTATGTGCTGAGCGGCCAGAAGCAGTTCATCTCCGGAGCCGGCGCCGGCGACCTCTACGTGGTGATGGCGCGCACCGGCGGCGACGGCCCGTCCGGGATTTCGACGCTCATCGTGCCCGGCGATACCGCCGGGCTCTCGCTTGGCGCCAACGAGCGCAAGATGGGCTGGAACGCGCAGCCGACGCGCGCGGTCGTCTTTGAGAATGCACGCGTGCCGGTCGCCAACCGGCTCGGTGAGGAAGGCATCGGCTTCAAGATCGCCATGGCCGGCTTGGACGGCGGCCGGCTCAACATCGCCGCCTGCTCACTCGGCGGCGCGCAGATCGCGCTCGAGAAGACGCTCGCCTACATGAAGGAGCGCAAGGCCTTCGGCAGACGGCTCGACGAATTCCAGGCGCTGCAGTTCCGCCTGGCCGATATGGCGACCGCGCTCGAGGCCTCGCGCACGTTGTTGTGGCGCGCCGCCGCCGCGCTCGACCGCAACGATGCGGATGCGACCGCGCTTTGCGCCATGGCCAAACGCTTCGTCACCGACACTTGCTTCGACGTCGCCAACCAGGCGCTGCAGCTGCACGGCGGCTACGGCTATCTCGCGGAGTTCGGCATCGAGAAGCTGGTGCGCGATCTGCGCGTGCATCAGATTCTCGAAGGCACCAACGAGATCATGCGTCTGATCGTCGCCAGAAGCCTCGTCGGGCGATGAGCGCAGAGGTCCTTCAGGACGGCGACGTGATCGTCCGGCGCGAGCGTGCGCTGGCGCGGATTACGCTGAACCGGCCGCAGGCGCTCAACGCGCTGACGCTCGACATGGGCGTCGCCATCACCAAACTCCTGCGCGCCTGGGCGGCGGATCCCGCAGTCGGCGCGGTCATGCTCGATGGCGCCGGCGAGCGCGCGTTCTGCGCCGGCGGCGACATCCGCGCGCTCTACGACGCGGCCAAGGCCAAAGACCCCCTCCCCGAGCGGTTCTGGTCGGACGAATACCACCTCGATGTCTTGATCGCGCGCTATCCCAAGCCCGTGATCGCCGTGATAGACGGACTGGTCATGGGCGGCGGCGTCGGGCTTTCCGCGCATGCGGCGCACCGCGTCGTCACCGAGCGCTCCGCGGTCGCGATGCCCGAGGTCGGGATCGGGTTCTTTCCCGATGTCGGCGCCGCCTTTTTGTTGGCGCGCTCGCCCGGCTATCTCGGCACCTATCTGATGCTGACCGGCGAGCGCATCGGCGCCGCGGACGCGATCTATTGCGGGCTTGCCGACATCAATGTCGCCGCGCAACGGCTCGCCGAGCTTCCCGCCGCCCTCGCCGATTGTCGTACGGACGAAGAGGTGCGCGGCCGCCTCAAGGCGATGTCCGTTCCGCCGCCTCCCGGCAAATTGCCCGCAGCGCGGCCGTGGATCGACAGTTGCCACGCCGCGGACACGGTCGAAGAGATTGTCGCGCGGCTTGCCGCCAGCAAGGTCGAGGATGCGCGCGCGGCGCTCGCCACCATGCTGACAAAGTCGCCGACCTCGCTCAAGGTCGCGTTGCGCAACATCCGCTCGGCGCTATCATTCCGCCGGGTGGAAGAAAGCTTCCAGCAGGACTACCGCATCGCGCTCGCCTGCATCGCCGGGCATGATTTCATCGAAGGCATCCGCGCCACGATCGTGGACAAGGACCGCAAGCCGGCGTGGCGGCCAGCCACCATCGAAAGCGTCACGCCGGACATCGTCGAGCGCCACTTCAAGCCGGTCGGCGCGTTGGAACTGGAATTTCCCGATTGAAAGAGGCGAACATGTCGAGCATCGGATTCATCGGCCTGGGCAATATGGGCGCGCCGATGGCCGCCAATCTGGTCAAGGCCGGCCGCCGCGTTCACGGTTTCGACGT